>CAKZJK010000092.1 GCA_936942565.1 uncultured Caulobacter sp.
CCCTCCACCGGCGTTCGCCGGTCCCCCTCCCCCGGTGGGGGAGGAAGGATCAGGCCGAAGCCGACTCCAGATCGCCGACGAACGTTCGCCGCCAGTTACGCTCCAGGGTCCAGGCGGCGATGGCCAGCCACAGCAGGCCGAGGAACGCGTGGCCGCGCTGCCAGTAGCCGACGTCGTGGCCGGTGCGGACGTTCCAGACGCCGGTCAGCAAGGCGAAAACCAGCAGCAGGCCGAAGAACCAGCCCAGCGAGAAGCTGGCCAGCCGCCGGTGCTCGGGCTTGCCCCACAGGGCCCAGGCGGTGAACAGCGGCGCGAACTGGATGGCGAGACCCACGCCGCAGGCGCGGTGCATGGGGTCGGGCCAGTGGAACACCCCGGCGAAAAAGGCCCCCAGGCCCGTCAGCGCCACGAAGAGGCCCGCGAAGGCCGAGACCACCCGGCGGCCGCCGGCGTGCTCGAGCGCGTGGGTGAAGCCGGCGCCGGCGAACAGGCCCGCGATCCCGGCGATCACCATGCCGATATTGAACACCTCGGGCATCGGCGCGGCCGGTCCGCCCAGCTCGCTGATGAACTGCGCGCCGGCGTCGAAGCCGGGAAACAGTCGCTGAGCGATCCACACGTCGGCCACCATCACGGCCGGCGCGATCACGCCGATCTTCAGGAAAGCGCCGGTACGGAGCAAGGAGGGGCCTCGGGAAAACGCGGAGGCTGAAAATCGCTCTGGTTGGGGGAGGGGTCAATGCTCCAATCCCCAAACGCAAAATCATCGTGTCATCCCGGCCGTAGCGCGAAGCGCGGAGAGCCGGGACCCAGGGGCGGCGCGCACGGTGCTTCGTCACCCCCTGGGTCCCGGATAGCCTCCGCGAGGCTTCCGGGATGACACGGGTTTAAGTGTGGGAAGGTCTCACTTCGCCGCGGACGGATGCCCCGCCGGCGCGAAGGCCGCGCCGAAGAAGTCGCCCTTCTTCCAGACCGGGCGGGCTGGCGCGTTGGCCAGCTCGCGGGCGATCTCGTAGTTCACCAGGGCGAACTTGGCGGCCGCCTGGTAGTCGATCGGCTGGTTCAAGTCATCGCCCGGGTGGTGGTAGTTGGTCTTCAAAAAGGTGGTGAAGGCCTTCTCGCCGCCGTTCTGGAAGCCGGTCATCAGGAACACGGCCGGAATGCCCTGCTCGACGAAACGGTAGTGGTCCGAGCGGGTGAACAGGCCTTCCTCCGGCAGCGGATCGGGCGAGACCGCGACGCCGACCCGGGCGGCGGCGTGGGTGACCGCCTCGCCCACGGTGGAGCGCCCGGCGCCGAACGCGATCACGTCGGTGAACGGGTACAGCAGCACCGGCATGTCCAGGTTCACGTCGGCGGCGATGTCGGCCTTGGTCACCGTCGGCTTGTTGGCGAAGTAATCCGAGCCGACCAGGCCCTTCTCCTCGCCGGTCAGGGCCAGCAGGACGATCGAGCGCTTGGGGCGGACCTTGGTGTTCTTGAAGCCGCGCGCGACCTCCAGCAGGGTCGCCACGCCCGAGGCGTTGTCCAGCGCGCCGTTGTTGACGCGGTCCTCGCCCGGCTTGGCGTCTTCCTTGATCCCGATGTGGTCGAGGTGGGCCGACAGGATAACCGTCTGGGCCTTCAGCGTCGGGTCCGAACCCTCGATCAGGCCGACGACGTTGCTGCTCTCGCGCTTCTCGATCTCGGTCTTCAGCGTGACCTTGGCCTTGCTGGCCAGCGGGAAGCCCTTGACCGCGCCTTGCGGCGTCTCGGCCTCGGCGAGCACCGCGTCGAGGGTGGTCGGCGCGCCGGCGAACAGCTTGGCCGCGCCGGCCAGGCTGATCTGGGCCAGGGCCGGGGCGCCCGGCGCGCGGATGGCGCCGACGTCCTGGGCGTCGCGCCAGGTCACCCGCCATTCCTTCATGCCCGCCAGGCCGCGGGCGAACGGACGGCGCTTCTCGCCGCTGGTGGTGGGGATGGTCAGGACGCCGATCGCGCCGCGCTTGGCGGCCTCGGTCCGCTTGGTGTTGGGGCTGGAGAGGTGAGCGCGCTCCTCGGTCTGGATCGAGGAGGGAGCGCCGCTCAGCATGACGACGATCTTGCCCTTCACGTCCAGGCCCGCGTAGTCGTCGCGGCCGCGCGTGGCGTCGACGACGCCGTAGCCGACGAAGACCAGCGGGGCCTCGACCGACAGATCGGCGGCCTGGGCCTGGGCGTTCGGCAGATAGTCCTCGCCGTACTTCAGGGCGACCGCCGCGCCGTCGGCCCCGGTCAGCGTTAGCGCACCCTCGCCCGCCGGACGGAAGGCCAGCAGCGGCACGCGCTGCAGATAGGTCCCCTTGTCGCCCGCCGGCTTGACGCCCAGCAGGGCGTATTGAGCGGCGACGTAGTTGGCGGCGATGTCATAGCCGCGCGTGCCGGCCTCGCGGCCTTCCATGGCGTCGTCGGCCAGGAAGCTCATGTGCGCCTTGATCGCCTCGGGCGAGGGGACGAAGTCCGAACCGGTCGGAGCTTTCTTCTGGGCGGCGGCGACGGGTTTGGCCGGAGTGGCCGCGAGGGCCGGCTGGACGACCATCAGCAGGGCGGCGCTGGCGAGCGCGGCGCGACGCGTGAACGACATTCTCGGGAGGCTCCTCGGGACGTGATCGGGCCTTCGTCACGTCCAAACGGTTATCGAAAAACGGCCGCGAACCATGTCGGGACGATGACGGCTTGTCGAGCGCGGCTGTCTGAACGTTTTGTAATCTTCGGCGCGATCTTGCCCAGGAAGGCCCCAAACGGCGCCATCGACGCCAGCGGCGGGGTCCCGATCGCCGGGTTATTGTCCGCTACCCTGCGGCGAGGGGAGGATTCCACCCGAGCGGAAGTGGGGCTGGAAACCTATTTCATGGTTAATTCGTGCTAAAAAAGGTGACCAAACGGTAAATTTTACCATCTTTGGTTGCGACCGCTTAACCCAACCGCCCGGATAACTCGCGTCGAGAACGGAGGACGCCTTATGCAGGCTCTCGCTATCGCCGCCGCCGGCATGACCGCCGCCGCCGACCGTCTGACGGCCAGCGCTCAGCGGGTCGCGTCTTACGACGCGCGCGCCGAGAAGGTCGAGGAACTGAAGGACGTGGACTACGCCGAGGAACGTGTCGAGCAGATCAGCGCTCAATACGATTTCAAGGCCAACGCCAAGGTCGTTCAGACCGCCGACCAGATGACCGGCGCGCTGCTGAACATCAAGGCTTAAGGCCCCCGCTCACGCGTTTGGGTCTCGCGCTTCCCGGTTCGCCGGAAGAGCGCCGGATTCTACCCGCAGCCAAGCGCCCGAAGCGCGCCCCCTTTTGCCGAGGGCGCTTGGCCGCCGCCTCCCGCAGCGCCCCCTATGTTTGCGGGAGGCGGCCCCTAACGGGGCCGCCCGATATGAATCCCTCTTTCATGGAGAGAGGGCGGGGCCCATCGCGCGGCGATGGGAGGGTGAGAGGTGACCCTCTCCCCGGAAGAAACTCGGGCGGACTTCCAGAAAAGCGAAATCACGATTCCAAGGCGAGGGTTCGCGCCGGTTGGCGGTGAAACCTCTCACCCTCCCACCGCCTATGGCGGCGGGCCCCTCCCTCTCTCAAAGAGAGAGGGATTTGATCGCTACTTCGCCTTGTCCATCAGGCCCGCGAAGCGCTCGAACAGATACAGGCTGTCGGTCGGGCCCGGCGAGGCTTCCGGGTGGTGCTGGACCGAGAAGACCGGCTTGTCGGCCAGTTGGATGCCGGCGTTGGTGCCGTCGAACAGCGAGACGTGGGTCTCTTGCACCGGAGCCGGCAGCGAGGCGCTGTCCACCGTGAAGCCGTGGTTCATCGAGACGATCTCGACCTTGCCGGTCGTCAGGTCCTTCACGGGGTGGTTGGCCCCATGGTGGCCCTGCTCCATCTTGACGGTCTTGGCGCCCAGGGCCAGGGCCAGCATCTGGTGGCCCAGGCAGATGCCGAACACCGGCTTGCCGCTTTCCACCAGCTTCTGGATCTCCGGCACCGCGTATTGGCCGGTCGCCGCCGGGTCGCCGGGGCCGTTGCTCAGCAGCACGCCGTCCGGGTTGCGGGCCAGGATGTCCTCGGCCGAGGTCGAGGCCGGCACCACCGTGGCGCGGGCGCCGACATGGGCCAGGGCCCGCAGGATGTTGCGCTTCACGCCGTAGTCGATGACGACCACTTCGTACTTGGGCTTGTCCAGCTTGGCGTAGCCTTCCGGCCACGACCACAGGCCCTCGTCCCAGGTGAAGGTCTGGGTGGTCGAGGCGTCCTTGGCCAGGTCCAGGCCTTCGAGGCCGGCCCAGGCCTTGGCCTTGGCGACCAGCGCCTCGAGGTCGAACTTGCCCTCGGGCGAGTGGGCGATGACGCCGTGCGGCATGCCGGTCTCGCGGATCTTGCGGGTCAGGGCGCGGGTGTCGACGCCGGCCAGGCCGATCACGCCCCGGTTCTTCATCCAGGAGTCGAAGTCGCCGCCGGCGCGCCAGTTGGCCTGCTCGGTCGGGACGTCGCGGAACAGGGCGCCGCGGGCGGCGGTCTCGGCCACGCCGGTGATCTGCTCGACGTCCTCGACGTTGGCGCCGACATTGCCCACGTGCGGGAAGGTGAAGGCCACGATCTGGGCCATGTAGGACGGGTCCGTCAGGATCTCCTGATAGCCGGTCATGGCGGTGTTGAAGCACACCTCGCCGACCGCGTCGCCGACCGCGCCGCAGCCCACGCCTTGCAGGATCGTGCCATCGGCCAGGGCCAGTACGCCGGTAACGCCGGGGAGAAGGTCTTGGGACATTCCGTTGAGCGCTCCTGGACGCGGTTGAGGGGTTCATTTTTGCAAAAAAGCGGGCCGAGGTGCACCCCGCCCGCTGGACAAACGGCGCGGTGTCTAGGGGGTATGGGGGAGGGGGTCAACCCCTCATCATCACGCACATTTCGCTTGCTTCCACATTCCCGTGATCGATGAACGCGCGCCCTCGCGCGAGGGCGGAAAAACACCTTATAGTTATGGGCTTCCAGACATCGAAGCGCGACGGACACGGGAGGACGGCCCATGCTCGAGTTGCGTCCCAATTGCGAGTGCTGCGATCGCGATCTGCCGCCGGCCAGTCCGGAGGCGCGAATCTGCACCTTCGAGCACACCTTCTGCGCCGATTGCGCCGAACTGCGCTTCGACGAGACCTGCCCCGACTGCGGCGGCGGCCTGGTCGTCAGGCCGATCCGGCCAGAGGTCCAGTTGCACCGCTTCCCGGCCTCTCTGCGGCGGGTGGTGAAAGCGCATCGGCCGGCGACGGTCCAGACGCCGAGGCGCGAGCCCGAGCGGCCGACGGGGTGGGTTTAGAGATCCCTCGCGTTCCAGCTGTAAGGGTTTGGTTTCGACCAAACATGTCTCCGACCTCCCCGGCGAATGCCGGGGTCCCGATCGAGCCCCCGAGAGCTCGCGCTACTGTTCGGGCATCCGGTCGCGAACGCCCCAACCGCTCGAGATGAATCTGGGCCCCGGCATTCGCCGGGGAGGTCGGCGGAAAGGTGATTGCGAGTATCTCGTCACCGTCCTCTCCGGCAAAGGTGAAACCACTCACCCTCCCACGCCTAACGGCGCGGGCCCCTCCCTCTCTCGACGAGAGAGGGATTCATTTTCCCCTAACCAAGCACCGTGGCGCCGGCGCCGCAGTGGCCAACCAAAGGTCCGACAGTCCCCCGACAACGAGGTCTGACCACGTTGACACACGAGGACATACCTCGTAACCCTTCCAGTGTGACCGCTACCACTGCCTTCGGGCGGGGCGTCAGACTCTAAAAAGAGTCGGCGGGTCGCGGCGAACAATGAACTGGCGCCGATGCGCCAACCTTAGGGGGAGAAACATGCGGACTACTCCACAAAACCGTTCCGCCCGTCGTCTGGCTCTGGTCGGCGCGACCTGCCTGACCACTTTGATTATCGGTCAGGCCGCCCAAGCGCAGACCGCGCCGGCCCCGGCTCCGGCCGCCGCCGCCGACGAGAGCGCCGTCGAGGAAATCGTCGTCACCGGCTACCGTAAGAGCCTGGCGCAATCGACCGTCGCCAAGCGCGAAACCACCGGCTTCGCCGACGCGATCTTCGCCGAGGACATCGGCAAGTTCCCCGACTCCAACATCGCCGAGTCGTTCAACCGCATCCCCGGCATCACCATCACGCGTGACATCACCGGCGAAGGCACGAACGTCGCCATCCGCGGCCTGGGCTCGAACTTCACCAACGTGACGCTGAACGGCGCCTCGATCGCCGTGGCCTCGTCGGGCGCGACCGACGCGCAGGGCACCGACCGCTCGGTCGACCTGTCGTTCTTCCCGACCGACCTCTTCACCAAGCTGACGGTGAACAAGAGCTACTCGGCCAGCCTGCTGGAAGGCGGCGCGGCGGGTAACATCGACATGCGCTCGGCGCGTCCGTTCGACCGTCCCGGCCAGCACCTGACCATGAACGTCCAGGGCGTGAAGCCCGACGGCGCCAAGCTGGGCGGCAAGGGCTCGCTGATCGCCAGCAAGACCTGGGACAACTTCGGCGTCCTGTTCGGGGTTTCGGGCCAGCGCCTGCACACCGACACGCGCGGCTACGAGACCATCGGCTTTACCAACCCGAACCTGTCGGCCGCCCAGTGCGGCGCGACCAGCGGCTGTAACGCCACGGGCGGCGGCAACTGGACGATCCCGGCCACGGTGCCGGTCGGCGCCGGCGGCGGCCTGGTGGCCGGCACGGTCATCGACCGCGACTTCCTGCTGTCCAGGAACCCCGGCGCGACCATCCAGCAGATCGACAACGGCCTGCTGCCCCGCCTGGGCCGTCCGTCGGCCGAGTACGGCCGCCGCGACCGGATCAACATGGTCGGCAGCCTCGAGTGGCGTCCGAACGACGACATGAGCTTCTACATCGACGGGATGTACGGCTATAAGAAGAACGATCTGCTGCGCGAGGACATCGCCTGGATCGTTCGCAACGGCGCGATCATCCCGACGAACACCAAGTACGACAAGACCGACTGCTCGACGGGTTGCACGGTCACGCAGGGCACCTACGCCAACTCGCAGTTCTTCCTGGAATTCCGTCCCTACATCGAGAAGACCGAGCTGTGGGGCGTCAATCCGGGCGGCGAATGGCGCATCAGCGACAACCTGAAGGTCGAGGCCCAGGCCAACTACACCAAGAGCAACTTCCACCGCGAAAGCCCGACCTTCGGTCCGGTGACCGCGTTGGGCGTCGGCACGACGGTTGACTACACCTACAATCCTTCGGGCCCGCCGACGATCAAGAGCAGCGTCGACCTGAACAACCCGGCCAACTTCGTCTGGACCGGCGGTCGCCTGAACATGCAGGACGAGAAGCGCTGGTACGAGACCAAGGGCGCGCGCGCCGTGGTCACCTGGGGCGACGAGAAGCTGAACCTGAAGTTCGGCGGCAACTACGACGACGTCTCGCGCACCATCCGCGGCTACGACAACACCACGCCGTGGCAGAACGCGACCTGCGGCAACAACCCGAGCATCAACCTGCCGTCGCCGAACGGCCAGCCTCCCTGCCAAGGCCTGAACCAGCCGGGCGCCGCCCCGGCCGGCTATCCGACCTATCCGGGCTACGGCACGGGCTCCACGGCGGGCCAGTCGGGCACGCTGACCTATGGCGGCTCGCTGATCCCGACCACCAGCCTGGCCAACTACCTGAAGCCCGGCCCGGCCGGCTTCGTCACGGTCGACTGGGAAGCGGTCAAGAAGGCCACCGGCTACGACAAGCTGCATGACGCCTATGTCGAAAGCGGCGGTTCGAACACCGGCGCCAGCGGCGGCTACATCAACGAGAAGAACAGCGCGGCCTACACCGAGCTGAACGGCGTCACCCAGGTCCTGGACAGCGACCTGCGTTACAACGTCGGTATCCGCTACGTGCACACCAAGCAGACGATCGGCGGCCGCGTTTCGCTGGCGGATCCGCGCAACACCCTGCCGGGCGGCGCGCAGCTGCCGGACGGCTCGCGCTATCCGAACATCACCAACTTCGTCTACACCGAGAACACCTATTCGAAGTGGTTGCCGGCCGCGAACATCGCCTATGACATCGGCGAGCACGCCGTGGCCCGCGTCGCGGTCTCGGAAACGATGACCCGTCCGGATCCGGCCGCCCAGCTGCCGGGCGTCAGCTTCGGCGCCCCGTCGGCCGACCAGGCCACGATCGGCAACTCGGCCCTGAAGCCGTACTTCTCGAAGAACATCGACCTGGGCTTCGAGCTCTACACTGGCCAGGAAGGCGTGATCGCGGTCAACGCGTTCCGCAAGTCGCTGACCGGCTTCACGACCAACAACGTCGTGACCCAGCCGTTCTCGTACCTGGCCCAGTACGGCATCACCTACGACACCCTGAACGACACCCAGAAGACGGCCATCAACTCGCGTGGCGGCCCGACCCAGGCGCAGGTTCAGATCCAGTCGCAGATCAACGTGCCCAACAAGCTCACGATCAACGGCCTGGAATTCCAGTGGGTCCAACCGCTGGACTTCGTGACCAGCCGCTTCGGCGTCGAGGGCCTGGGCTTCAACGCCAACGCGACCATCGTCGACCAGACCAGCAACGGTCCGGCGATCGCCTACGGCGTGGCCAAGTACACCTACAACCTGACGGGCTACTACGAGCACAACGGGATCAGCCTGCGTTTGAGCCACGTGTACCGGAAGGGCTCGCAGTCCAGCGGCGCCAACCAGAACGGCGTGACGCAAGCCGCCCTGTTCTCGGACACGTACAAGCAGACCGACTTCTCCTCGAGCTACGACCTCGAGAAGATCTTCGGCCTGAAGAACGCGCCGCAGCTGACCTTCAACGTCACCAACCTGACCAACGAGGCGCTGCGTTCGCACTTCCAGTACGACAACGCGACGTTCACCTACTACAAGCCCGGCCGCCAGTACGTGGTCGGCATGCGGATGAGCTTCTAGGCTCGTCGACCTACGGTCCGGGTCCTTCGGGATCCGGACCGCGCTTCCTCCCCCGACCATCTTGGCCCGGCCTCGCGCCGGGCCTTTTCTTTTTGGGCGGCGGGCGGTCGACGCGGACAATCTGTCGCGGCCCCGCGAGGAGGGCGGCTATCGGAACCTTAACCAGGATCGGGCTACGTCCTCCTCAAAGGAGCGCCAACCCGATGATCCCCACCCCGCCTCACGAGCTCTTCTCGGCCACCCGCGTGCTCTTCGCGCTGGGAGAGGCCCTGGTGGGCATGGTGCTGTCGGCGGCCGTGCCGGTCAGCCTGGTGGTCTTCGCGGTTCTGACCTTCTGAGATCCGCTGGCGGGTGCGTCCCGCGTTCGGCGATGCTAAATCCCGCCTCATGACGAGCATCACCACCGTCGGCGTCGACGCCGACGACACCCTCTGGCACTGCGAAAGCCTGTTCCGGCTCTCGCACCAGCGCTTTCTCGACCTGCTGTCCGAGCACGGCGACCCCGAGAAGATCGAGGCCCAGCTGACAGCCGTCGAGAAGCGCAATCTGCGGGTCTATGGCTACGGCGCCAAGGGCTTCACCCTGTCGATGATCGAGACGGCGCTGGAGGTCACCGACGGCCGCGTCGACACCCGCGTGATCCGCGAGATCCTGGCCGTCGGCCGCGAGATGCTGACCGAGCCGATCGAGCCGTTGCCCGGCGTCGAGAACGCCCTGGCCGCGCTGTCGGACCGCTACCGCCTGATCCTGATCACCAAGGGCGACCTCCTGCACCAGGAGCAGAAGCTGGCCTCCTCGGGCCTGGGCGACTATTTCGTGGCCGTCGAGATCGTGTCCGAAAAGGACGCCGGGACCTACCGCCGGGTGTTCGATCGCTATGGCACGGGCGCCGAACAGGCGGTCATGGCCGGCAACTCGATGAAGTCCGACATCCTGCCGGCGCTTGAGGCCGGCTGCTGGGGCGCCTTAATCCCGTATCCGCTGGTCTGGTCGCACGAGGCGGCGGACGCGCCGGTGGGCCACGCGCGGTATGTGGAGCTGGGGAGCATCAGCGAGCTGCCGGCGTGGGTGGATGGGATTTCGGGAAACCCTCTCTCTTAGAGAGAGGGAGGGGCCCGCCGCGTAGCGGTGGGAGGGTGAGAGGTTACAGTGGCCCGCCGTCGAACCTCGTAACCTCTCACCCCAACCCTCTCTCTAGGAGAGAGGGGGCTTCTCGCGTTTCCCGAAATTAGCCAGGGCGTCCCGCGCCGGGCGCTCGAAAAACACCAACGACAGATAGGCGATCGGGAACAGGGCCACGACCCAGAACAGGACCCAGAGGCGCATCAGGTCCCCGTTCAGGTTCCACATCCCCAGGCCCACCCAGGCCAGGCCCATCTTCAGGGCGATGGGGTGCAGCAAGTACAGGCTGAACGACAGTTGCGCCCACGGCGCCAGGCGTTGGCTGACGCCACCCTGCACGCCCTTGGCGTCGGCCGCCACACCCAGCAGGCCGATGGCGTAGACGACGAACAGCAGGACCGTGCGCGGCGTCCCCGCCCACGAGGCGACCAGATAGGCGCCCAGCAGCAGCCACATCAAAAGGTTCGGGCGCGGGATCTTCGCCAGTGGTCCTCGCAGCTGGAAGGCCGCCATGCCGATCAGGAAGCCGGGGATCGCCCGCAGCACGCCATAGTCCCAGGTCCACTGGTGGAACGGCCGGTCGCCGTGCGGGGTCTCAAGCATGACCACGATCGACAGCAGCGCCACGGCCAGGGTGACCCAGGGCCCCCGGGCGGTCAGCAGGAAGATCAGCGGCAGGGCGACATACATGCCCATCTCGGCGCTGATGGCCCAGCTGACGAAGTTCCAGGTCTGGGAATGGCAGACGCCCCAGGCGTGGACGAAGACGATGTTGGGAACGATGCAGGCGACGTCGTAGCGGCGCGGATCGCTGTCCTGGATCCAGCCGACGGCGCCGGCGGCGGCCACGGCGATGAACACCAGCATGGTCAGCCAGTGCAGCGGCCCCAGCCGCGCCACGCGCTTTTGCAGGAAGTCCCGGTACTTGGCGAAGGTGGTCAGCCGCCCGGTATAGATCGCCGCCATCACATAGCCGGAGATCAGGAAGAACAGGTCGACGATCAGGCTGAACGTCTTGATCGTATCGTCCGCCCACTGCCAGCGGCCGTCCAGATTGATGAACCGGTTGAAGTGGAACACCACGATCATCACCGCCCCCACGATCCGCAGGGCGTCGAGATGCAGCATCTGGTCGGAATCAGGCTTGAGCGGGGGAAGCTTGAACATGGGGGATTGGTGGCATGAGAAGAGCGGACCGAATAGAGATTCCCTCTCTCTTTGAGAGAGGGAGGGGCCCGTCCCGGCAAAGCCGGGATGGGAGGGTGAGTGGTCAAGCCCTCCCTATGCGCAACACGGCCAGGATTTCATCCATGGTCCCGCCCGGATCGGCCAAGACCTGCTCGTTGCGAAACCTCAGCACGAGATAACCGCAAAGCTCAAGTATCCGCGTCCGCTCGGCGTCCTGCTCTTCCCGCCCCTCGTGAACTAGGCCATCCAGCTCTACGATGACCTTGGCGGACTGGCAGACGAAATCGACGACGTAGCGGTCGATGACCGCCTGCCTCAGGAACTTGAAGCCGCCGAGGCGACGATTGCGGACCAGCGTCCAGAGCGCCTTCTCGGCGAAGGTCTGGCGTTGGCGAAGATGACGGGCGATCGCGGTGCGGTTCATTTGGCGAGCCTGGCGTGGCTCGCCCTCGGGGGTCAATCCCAGGA
>CAKZJK010000093.1 GCA_936942565.1 uncultured Caulobacter sp.
CCTCGGCGAGGTCGTCGCCGGTGCAGAAGGCGCCGTTGCGGCCGGTCATCACCACCGCCCGGACGGCTGGATCGGCTTCGATCGCGGCGAAGGCGTCCAGCAGCCGCGCGCGCTCGGAGAGAGCCAGGACATTGGCCGGCGCGACGTCCAGTTCGACGAGGGCGATCGAAGGTTCGGGATGGGACAGATGGATCATCGGCCGCCACCGTGACCCGCCGCCGCGCCCGCCGCAACCTTCCCCTCGCGGCGCCCGCGATACCGATGTTGCGCCGCAACAAGATTCCACTTGCCAGTTTCAAACATCTGTCTCAGCGTAGGGGTCTTCCGGGGCGATTTTTGCGCCTGGAAGCCAAAAATGACCCGAAGGGGAGGTGTTTTTCGCGCCTCCACCCGCCGGGCGCGCAGCCGAGTTTGGCCTTCACGCGTTGTTGCAACGCGGAAGGAACGGGGAGTGAGATGACGACGCAGACGCTGGCGAAGACCGAGCTGAAGGACCTGTACGAGATCGGTGAGATCCCGCCGGCCTTCCACGTGCCGAAAACCATGTACGCCTGGAGCATCCGCAAGGAACGCCACGGCCCGCCCTCCACGGCCATGCAGGTCGAGGTGGTCCCCACCTGGGAGATCGGCGAGGACGAGGTGCTGGTCCTCGTGATGGCGGCGGGCGTCAACTACAACGGCGTCTGGGCCGCGCTCGGCGAGCCGATCAGCCCGCTGGACGGCCACAAGCAGCCCTTCCACATCGCCGGATCGGACGCCTCGGGCATCGTCTGGAAGGTCGGCGCCAAGGTGAAGCGGTGGAAGCTGGGCGACGAGGTCGTCATCCACTGCAATCAGGACGACGGCGACGACGAGGAGTGCAACGGCGGCGACCCGATGTTCTCGCCCAGCCAACGCATCTGGGGCTACGAGACGCCGGACGGCAGCTTCGCCCAGTTCTGCCGGGTGCAGTCGCGCCAACTGCTGCCACGCCCCAAGCACCTGACCTGGGAAGAGGCCGCCTGCTACACCCTGACCCTGGCCACCGCCTACCGCATGCTGTTCGGCCACAAGCCGCATGAGCTGAAGCCCGGCCAGAACGTCCTGGTCTGGGGCGCGTCCGGGGGCCTGGGCGTCTTCGCCACCCAGCTGGCCGCCGTCGCCGGCGCCAACGCCATCGGCGTGGTCTCTAGCGAGGACAAGCGCGAGTTCGTGCTGTCGATGGGCGCCAAGGCGGTGCTGAACCGGGGCGACTTCAACTGCTGGGGCCAGCTGCCGAAGGTCAACGGCCCCGAGTTCAACGACTACATGAAGGAAAGCCGCAAGTTCGGTAAGGCGATCTGGCAGATCACCGGCAATCGCGACGTCGACATGGTCTTCGAGCACCCCGGCGAGCAGACGTTTCCGGTGTCGGTGTTCCTGGTCAAGCGCGGCGGCATGGTCGTGATCTGTGCGGGCACCAGCGGCTTCAACCTGACCATGGACGCCCGCTTCCTGTGGATGCGCCAAAAGCGCGTGCAAGGGTCCCACTTCGCCAACCTGATGCAGGCCAGCGCCGCCAACCAGCTGGTCATCGACCGCCGCGTCGACCCGTGCCTGTCGGAGGTCTTCCCCTGGGACCAGATCCCGGCGGCCCACGAGAAGATGCTGGCCAACAAGCACCTGCCCGGCAACATGGCCGTGCTGGTCTGCGCCCAGCGCCCCGGCCTTCGCACGGTCGAGGAAGTTCGCGAGCTGAGCGACGGGCTCTGACCCGCGCCGGCTCCAAGCCCGCCGCCGCCAGGAAACATCGCTTCGAAGGCATGAATTGTCGCCGCCCAGCGGCGACGTTTCTGGCCCCGCGTCCGCTTGGCCCGCGCCCGGGGGGCTCAAGCGTCACCACGACCGCGGCCGAATGTTGGGCGAAACTGCGCGGAAGATGTCACAGGCGATCAAAAACAGACGTTTTCTTGTCGTAAATATTGCATTGCCGTGACGAAGCGCGTTGGCTCGACCAGCGGTGGGGCGTCGCGCGTTAGGGGACGTTTGACGGGGAAACTTGCCGCTAGACCCAGAAATCAAAGGCGAGTTTTCCGTATGCTCACCCAGCGCAAACATCTCTTGGCCTCGACCATCATCGCGGGCCTGGCCGTCGGGGCGGCCGCGCCAGCCCTGGCCCAGACGACCACGCAGGAGACGGCCCAACCGTCCGACAACGCCGAGGTCGAGGCCGTGGTCGTCACCGGCTCACGGATCAAGCGCTCGGCGTTCAATAGCCCCGATCCGATCCAGGTCATCTCCGCCGAACAGGGCCAGCTGAGGGGCATCGCCTCCGCGACAGGCCTCCTGCAGTCGTCGACGATCGCGTCGGGTTCGCCGCAGGTGACGTCGGACATCTCCAGCGCCTTCGTGACGGACGGCGGGCCGGGGTCCGAGACCGTCTCGCTGCGCGGCCTGGGTCCCAACCGCACCCTCGTCCTGCTGAACGGCCGGCGCGCCGGTCCCGCCGGCACGCGCGGCGGCGTCTCGGCCTTCGACCTCAACGTTCTGCCGCTGTCGGTGATCGACCACGTCGACATCCTGAAGGACGGCGCCTCCTCGATCTACGGCTCGGACGCCGTGGCCGGCGTGGTGAACATCATCACCAAGCGCAACACCGACGGCATCGACGCCTCGATGTTCTACAGCCAGCCTCAGAAGCACGGCGGCGAGCAATACTCGGCCAGCGCCAGCTTCGCCAAGACCTTCGATCGCGGCTTCTTCAGCCTGTCGTACGAGTACTTCAAGAAGGCCGAGCAGACGCGCGGCCAACGCAGCTACACCAGCTGCGGCCGCCAGTACATCACCGACTCCAACGGCAAGCGGAAGGACACGATCGATCCGCGCACCGGCAAGATCCAGTGCCAGGATCTGCTGTACGATCAGATCTGGCTGTACGACGCGACCTTCTCGGGCTTGGCCGGCAAGCTGCAGTACGACTACACCGGCAAGATCGCCGGCCTGATCCCGCCGACCCCGGCGGGCGGCGGCTATCCTGGCGCGCCGGCGGGCTTCTATGTGGTCGGCTATAGCGACGACCCGTCCGCGCCGGACCGCGGGGTGCTGGACTTCAACAGCCCCTTCAACCTGGCGACGTCGCTGAGCCCGCGCACCGAGCGCAACACGGTGTTCGCCCAAGGCGCCTTCAAGATCAACGACAGCATCGAGGCCTATGGCGAAGCGCTGCTGAACCGCCGCGCCACCAAGACCCACGGCTATCGCCAGTTCTGGAGCTACTTCTATACCGAGACAGGCGGCGAAAACACCGGCGCCGACCCGTTCAGCGTGGGCTTCAGCGGCGACTACATCCTGTCGCCGACCCCGGTCACCAACCACGCCCGCGACGGTCAGCGCGTCGACTACCAGCGCTATGTCGGCGGCCTGCGCGGCGACTTCGGCGGGATCGACTTCCTGAAGGGCTGGGACTGGGACGTCTTCGCCCAGTACAGCCACAGCAAGGGCCTCTACTCGCAGGACGTGATCCTGAACGACTCCGTCGAGAGCAACGCCTTCCGGACCGGCTCCTGCGTCGGCACGGTGACGCCGATCAGCAAGAAGCAGTGCGTCGACGTCGCCTGGGTGTCGCCCGACTTCCTGGCCGGCAAGTACACGCCCGAGGAGGAAGCGTTCCTGTTCGACACCGAGACCGGCAAGACCATCTACAAGCAGCTGGTCTTCGAAGGCTCGGTCTCGGGTAACCTGTTCAAGCTGCCCGCCGGCGACGTGGGCATGGCCTTGGGCTTCCACTACCGCAAGGACTCGATCAACGACACACCCGGCCCGATCACCCTGGCCGGCAACATCTGGAACTCGTCGGTCGCTGGCATCACCAAGGGCGACGACCTGGCGCGCGAAGTGTACGGCGAACTCAGCATCCCGATCTTCCGGGACGTGTTCCTGGCCAAGAACGTCGAGCTGTCGCTGTCGGGTCGCCACACCAAGGTCAACTCCTATGGCGAGGACGACACCTACAAGATCGGCCTGAACTGGCAGATCGTCCCGTCCGTGCGCCTGCGCGCCACGCGCGGCACCTCGTTCCGCGCCCCCGCGCTGTTCGAGCTGTACAAGAACGCCCAGACGGCGTTCGTGAACCAGCGCTCGGTCGATCCCTGCATCCGCTGGGGCCAGAACCTCGCCCAGGGCAACATCACCCAGCGCGTCGCCGACAACTGCCGCGCGTCGGGCGTTCCGGACACCTATACGGGCGCCGGCGCCAGCGTCACGGTCGTCTCGTCGGGCGGCAAGGGCAACCTGGTCGCCGAAACGTCGCTGGCCAAGACCTACGGGTTCATCTGGACGCCGAAGTTCGCCGACCTCCAACTGGCCGTCGACTACTTCGACATCAACGTGAAGAACGAAGTCACCCAGTTGGGCGCGGCGACGATCGTCAAGGAGTGCCTGAACTCCCTGAACTTCCCGAGCGACAAGCTGTGCGGGCTGTTCACGCGGAATCCAGGCTCGCACCTGATCACCAACATCACCAACAACTACATCAACGTCGCCGAGCAGGTTAACCGCGGCATCGACCTGACGGTCCGTTACGGCCAGGATCTGCCCTGGGGCATCAAGATGGTGACCGAGCTGCAATCGACCTGGCAGCTCAAGGACACCGAGACCAAGTTCGGGGACACGGTCGAGGATCAGAACGGCTTCGTCGGCGACCCCGACTGGACCGGCCAGCTGAACATCAGCTTCCAGAAGGGCGATTGGACCGGCTTCTGGGGCGTCGACATGATCGGCAAGGCCTCGGACGCCGAGACGGAGCTCGACCGCAACACCGCCGGCACCACGTTCTACAAGATCCACACCGAGTTCACCGCGTACCACAACGTGTCGCTGCGGCGCGACCTCGAGGACTGGTCGATCACGGGCGGCGTCTCGAACCTGTTCGACGAGCATCCGCCGGCCGTCACCCTCAGTCAGGGCGATTACGACACGATCGGGACCTCGGTTCAGTCGTCCCAGTACGACTATCTGGGCCGGCGCGTGTTCGTGAGCATCCGGGCGCACTTCTAAGCGCGCCACGATCCACTAAGATCACGGCGGCGGAGCGATCCGCCGCCGTTTTTCTGTCCGGATCACCTAGACCCGAGGCCTTTCAAGCGTGAACGCCATCATTCGCGGCAAGCCCGACAACCTCGACGCCGTCGGCGAGCGCTTCGAGCGCGCCCGGCTGGCCCAGCCGGTCTTCCTCAACAGCGTGCCCAAGGCCGGTACGCACCTGATCCGGAACATCATGCGGATGTTCGTCGCGCCCGAGCAGCACTGGCGGCGCGAGTACATCCAGCACGCCCTGCTGACGCGCAGCCGCGACGCCTTCCAGCCCGACCAGCCGATGATCAGCTGGGGCCATCTGCTGTTTTCCGACGAGGCGGCGGTAGCCGTCCGCGATGTCCGGCACATCGTCCTGGTGCGCGACCCGTACGACTGGGTCCTGGCGCGGGCGCGGTTCTATTTGTCCGACGAATTCCAGGGCAATCTCGACCACATCAAGCACGGCGGCGCGACGGTCGAGGACGTCATCATGATGATGATCCTGGGGGCGCACGGACGCGTCCCGGACCTTAGGGACATCTTCACGATGAACGCCGTCGCCTGGATGGGCTCCAAGGCGGTGATCGTCCGCTACGAGGACATCGTCGACAATCTCAAGGACCTGGGATCGAAGCGCGCCGAGATCTTCTTCTCGCGCCTGCTGGCGGACTGCGGGCTGGAGCTTCCGACGGACTGGCGCGAACGCGTCGAGGCCGGCGCCGACCCCCGGCAGAGCCGTACGGCGCGAGACAACCTGAAGGTCACCGCGGAGATGCCGACAACGCTTTCGGACACCCACAAGCGTGTCGTCGACTTCCACGCGCCGGGGCTGCGGGCTCTGCTCGGCTACGCCTAGAGCGCCACACCGAGCGCCTTTACGAAATACTCAACTCCGACTGGCAAGTTCGCCACGCCTCGCCCGGGGGCTCATAGGGGGCTGGAACCCGGAATCGCGAGACGGAGGCTAGCTCATGCCAAAGTCCATCGAAGATCTAACCGCCATTCTGAGGGCCGGCGGCGGTTTCGAAATCTCGGCCAATGACTACGATCCCGCCGAGCTCGCCGGGATCATCGGTCAGATGAACCAGACCTCGGTGCTGCGCGTGCGCGACGCGAGCGCCTGGAGCCAGGAGCAACTGGTCAACGTGGCCCAGAACGCCCCGCCCGGCGTGGCCGAGTTCGTGTTCTAGGATTTTATAGAGACCCGCTGGAGCGGCATGGGGTCGCGACCGCGCGTCACGAGCGCGACCCTATATCCGCATATCCGCCCGGGTGGAGAGCCGGCGCCTACAATCGCCCGCGCGAGCCGCCCTTCAGGCGATCAAGACCCCGAACCGGACGCGGCTCGGACGCGCTTTCCAGGGACGGAAAGGCGAGCGGCGCGGCGTTCGAAGGCCGCGCGGGTCTTGGCCTTGGGCTCATGGCGGCGATCTTGCGGGCCTGGGCGGCGAACTCGCCGCAGGCCTTGGCCCTTTCGCGGGCCTGCTTGATCAGGACGGGATCGTCGCTGGTCGCGATCGTCTCCCAGGCGGCGTCGAGGGCGGCCATCAGCTTGGCTTGCAGGCGGTCGCACCAGGTTTGGGCTTGGACTTGGCTCATGCCCCGAGTTTGAGGCCGCCCCGGACACCGTGCGTAGAAAACGCGTATTTTCGTCTAACCCATTGATTATGTGGGGCCCGGTCTCGAAAAGTACGGGGATACAAGCCCTTGCGCGGCCGACCCTGTGGATAAATTTTCGCGTTCTCCCAATTGCCAGCGGTCGCGTCCGACCGCACAGTCGTCACGATCTTCGGGGGAAGGTCGCGGGGGAGCGTAAACATGAGCTGGGGTGGCAGGGTCGCTTTGACCGCCGTGGGCCTGGTGCTGGGGTTGGCCGCCGTGGTCGCCGTCCGCACCGCGACGTTCGAGGCCCCGGCCCAGGCCGATCCGGCCTCGGTTCGCCTGGCGGCCTCGCGCCCCGTCGACGTGGCCAAGGCCGCCGACCACCTGGCCCAGGCTGTCCGCTTCCAGACCGTCAGCCACCAGGACCGAGCCGAGGACCAGCCGGCCGAGTGGGACAAGCTGCACGCCTGGCTGCAGGCGACCTATCCGCAAGCGCACAAGGTCATGACCCGCGAGGTCGTCGCCGACCATACCCTGGTCTACACCTGGACGGGCTCGAACCCCGCCCTGCCGCCGATCGTGCTGATGGCCCACCAGGACGTGGTCCCCGTGACGCCCGGCAGCGAGGGGCAGTGGAAGCACGCCCCGTTCGACGGCGTGATCGAGGGCGGCGCGGTCTGGGGCCGGGGCTCGATCGACGACAAAGGCTCCTTGGTCACGCTGTTCGAGGCGCTGGAGGCGGTCGCCGCCGGCGGCTTCAAGCCGCTGCGGACCGTGATCGTGGTCAGCGGCCACGACGAGGAGGTGCGCGGGGTCGGCGCGCGCGCCGCCGCGGCCCTGCTGAAGTCGCGCGGGATCAAGGCCCAGTTCGTGCTGGACGAGGGCATGGCGGTGGTCGCCGACCACCCCGTGACCGGTAGGCCCGCCGCCATCATCGGCACGGCCGAGAAGGGCTATGCGACGATGAAGGTCGTCGCGCCCGCCACCGGCGGCCATTCCTCGGCCCCGCCCAAGGACGGCGGCGGCGTCGTGACCCTGGCTCGCGCGATCGAGGCCATCCACGACCACGGCTTCCCGCTGAGATTCCAGGGGCCGGGCGCGGACATGCTGAAGGCGATCGCTCCGCACGCCTCGCCGGTGGTCAAGGTGTTCGCCGCCAACACCTGGCTGTTCTCGCCGGTGCTGGTGGCGGTGACGGCCAAGAGCCCGGCCGGCGCGGCCATGCTGCACACGACCATCGCGCCCACCATGCTGAAGGGCTCGCCGAAGGAAAACGTCCTGCCCCAGGACGCCACGGCCTGGATCAACTACCGCATCGCGCCCGGCGACACCTCGGCGACGGTGATGGCGCGAGCCAAGGACGCGGTCGGCGGCCTGCCGGTCGAGCTGTCCTGGTCCAAGACGCCCGACGAGCCCACCGCGGTGTCCTCGACCAGCTCCGAGGCCTGGAAGATCCTGGCGGGCCTGGCCGGCGACGAGAGCGAGGCGCCGGTCGTGCCGGGCCTCGTCACCGCCGGCACCGACAGCCGCTACATGGGCGAGGTGGCCAGCGACGTCTACCGCTTCCAGCCGCTGGTGCTGAAGGTGGACGAGACCAAGATCATCCACGGCACGAACGAGCACCTGACGCTCGCCAATGTCGAGCGGATGGTCCGGTTCTATCAGCGTCTGGTCGAGACCGCCGCGTCCCGTTGATCGGTAAGCGTAAGCACGATTGTCGCATTCGTCCGCGATAAGACCTTCCCTCTCTGGAAAACGCCGATGCCCGCCGACGACGCCCCGATCCTGGCCCGTACAGCCAAGCTCGCCGCCGACCGCTTCGGCGAGGGCTTCGTCCGCGACGCCTGGTACGTGGCCTGCCTGTCGCCCGACCTGAAACCCGGCAAGACCGCCAAGCAGGAGTTCCTGGGCGAGCCCGTTCTGATGGGCCGCACGCGCAAGGGCGAGGCCTACGCGCTGGGCGACCTCTGCCCGCACCGCGCCGCCGCCCTCTCGGCCGGCCGCGTCCATCGCGAGGCCGACGGGACCGACAGCATCGAATGCCCCTATCACGGCTGGCGCTTCGGGTCGGACGGCGCCTGCAAGTCCATCCCCTCCCTGACGGCGGACAGCGAGTTCGACATCTCGAAGGTCCGCGTGCGGCGCTATCCGGTCGTGGAGAGCCAGGGCCTCGTGTGGATCTGGATGGCCTCGGACCCGCGCCGCGCGACCGCGCCGCCCGAGCCGCCCCCGACCATTCCCGGCGTCGTCGGCGGCAAGCCCAAGCTGGTCGACCGCCTGGACTACGACGTCCATATCGACCACGCGGTGCTGGGCCTGATCGACCCGGCGCATGGCCCCTACGTCCACCAGCAGTGGTGGTGGCGGACCAAGTCCAGCCAGCACGAGAAGAAGAAGACCTTCCGCCCCTCGGAGGCCGGCTTCACCATGGTCCGGCACGAGCCGTCCAGGAACTCCAAGGCCTACGCCATCCTGGGCGGCGAGCCGCTGACCGAGATCACCTTCCGCCTGCCCGCCCTGCGCTGGGAGCATGTGACGGTCGGCAAGCGCCAGGTTCTGGCCCTGTCGGCCATGACCCCGATCAACACGGGCAAGACGCGGATGAACCAGATCATCTGGTCGGATCACTGGGCCTTCGTCGCCCTCTATCCGATCATCCGGATCGCGGCCCGCGCCTTCCTGCGCCAGGACGGCAAGATCGTCGACTGCCAGACCCCGGGCCTGAAGCACAACCCGCCCCTGATGTGGGTGGGCGACGCCGACGCCCAGGCCCGCTGGTACCACCAGTGCAAGCGCGAATGGGCCGGCAGCCGGCTGGAGGGGCGTCCCTTCCGCAACCCGGTCACGGAGCAGACGCTGCGCTGGCGGACGTGAGGATCCCACAATCATCCGACCTTCCCGGCGAATGCCGGGACCCAGATTCAGCCTGAGCGCCTGGGGTGATCTCGCCAACGGCCCGATAAGTCTCCCTGGACTCTCAGGGCTCGATCTGGGCCCCGGCATTCGCCGGGGAAGTCGGTGGTTTTTGGCGCGAAAAAGCCCGCCCGGCATGGGGGCCGGACGGGCTCTCTCTTCGGAACGCGCCTTGAGGGACGGACGGTCGCGCCCCGAAAACCCTAGATCCTAGAGCGCGTTAGGCGCGGTAGACGTAGGCGCTGGAGACGTAGCCGACGCCGACGCCGTCCTGGCCGACCAGGATCCACTTGCCGTCGCCGGTGCGACCCAGGGCCTGGAAGGTCTCGCCCGAGCTCACGGCGCCCAGACGCGGCGCGCGGGTCGTGGCGGCCGAACGCAGGTTCAGGGTCGAGCGGGCGACATACTTGTGGCCCACCTTGACCAGCGGCTCGGCTTCCACGTTCTGGGCGTAGCGGTAGCCGCCCGACTTGTAGATTCCGCCGACCTGCTTGGCCGCGTCGCCCTTCTGCATGTTGCAGCCGACCGCCGAGCCGGCGCCCGCGCCCAGCACGGCGCCGATGGCCGTGCCCGTGCCGCGATCGCCCTTGCCGGCGATCTGGTTGCCGGCCAGGCCGCCCAGCAGACCGCCCAGGACGGCGCCGACTTCCTGCTTCGAGCCCGAGGCCTTGCAGCCGGTCACGCCGGCGCTGGCCTGCGGGGCGACGCTCATGCTCAGCGCCGCGGCGGCGGCGCCGAGGGTCAGGGTGATGGTCTTGGTCTTCTTGAAAGTCATCTGGCTAAACATGAGAAAACTCCTTCGTCCCTTGGAATGTGTCCGGGGTCATCAACCCCGTGAGACACACCATGGCAGGGTGAAGCTGAACGGCGTCGGCGACCCGACTGACAGAGTTCGTTCATGTCGGGGATCGACATCGAGATACCCGCGAAACGCGCATTTTTCACATATACCCTTGACGGGTGTATTGGATGAGCGCCTCCTCTTCTGGACGAGGCGCGAGGCGCCCGGGCCTATAGGGGGCGAACATGCGTAGGATCGGTCTTACCGTGACGGCTGTCGCCGTCGCGCTGGGCGGCGGTGCTTACCTGGCCAAGGCGGCCGCTTCCAAATCCCAGCCGAAGCCGCTTGTCGCGGCGGCGACGGTGACGCCCGTGCCGTTGCCGACGGGGCCCAACTACCCCGTGCCTCAGGCGATCATCGACGCCTGGATCCTCGCCGGCGACACCACGGCCATCCGCGGCCACGCCTGGAGCCTCTGGCAGTCCATGGCCGCGCCGTCGGGCCAAATCTTCAACGGCCAACAACTGCCGATTTGGGAGACCTGGGCGACGGGGGACGACGTCTTCCCGAGCAGCACCGCCGCGCTGAAAGCCGCTGGCGGGCCGCGCGCCGCGACGCTGGCCGCGCGCCTGGCCCAGCCCCGCGCCATCCGCCACTTCCGGACGCCGAACCAGTTCCATCACGCCGCGCTCAAGAGCGGCGCGCTCAAGAGCGCCACGTTCCTGGGCGTTTCCAGCAGCACGGTCACCACCAAGTTCAGCCCGGAGGCGGCCACCTTCATCGATACGCCGCAGCCCGGCCCCGGCGGGACCTACAACTATTCCAGCGGCTCCAGCCTTCTGAAGCTGAACGCCGCCTGGCCCGCGAACACGACACCCGAGCAGCGCGGGATCAACCCCTTCCCGATCCGGGGGATAGAGCTGAAGCCGGTCTACGGGACGGTGAAGGCCACGGGCTTGACCATTCAGCCGCTATGGCAGGGTCCCGCTGGGTCCACCAACCCTTCCAACCCCACGCCCGACACCTGGACGACTTGCGTCCTGATTTCGCCGACGGGCGCCGGCCCGGTGCGGCCAGCGACCTCGGCCGAGATCGCCTCGGCGGGACCGCCCGGCGCGTGTAAGACCTTCCTGTGGGCGCCGCTCTCGACCTTCTACGCCGTGCAGCTCAGCGCCTCGGAGGCCAAGGAGTTCGCGACGGCGACCGGAAAGCCCGTGGCCCAGGGCGACTACGCCGTGCTGCAGGCCATGCACGTCAACACCAAGGAAATCCCCTTCTGGACCTGGCAGACCTTCTGGTGGCAGCCCGGCGCGGACACGCCGAACGGCTT
>CAKZJK010000094.1 GCA_936942565.1 uncultured Caulobacter sp.
GACGAGCCGGTGCCGCCGGGCAAGACGGCCATGCAGCACCTGACCGACCTGACCTTTTCCGGCGCGGCCTGGCGCTATCCGGACGGCGTGCCGGAGAAGGTGAAGGCCCAGCTGGAGGAAGAGCTGCGGCTGATCGCCAAGATGGACTACCCCAACTACTTCATCACCGTGCACGACATCGTGCGCGAGGCGCGGAAGATGGGCATCCTGTGCCAGGGACGCGGCTCGGCGGCCAATTCCTCGGTCTGCTACTGCCTTGGCGTGACGGCGATCGACCCGACCGAGCATCGGCTGTTGTTCACCCGCTTCATCTCCGAGAACCGCGGCGAGCCGCCGGACATCGACGTCGACTTCGAGCACGAGCGGCGCGAGGAGGTGATGCAATATGTCTACCGCCGCTATGGCCGCCACCGCGCCGCGATCATCGCCACCGTCATCCATTATCGCCCGCGCAGCGCCATCCGCGATGTCGGCAAGGCCCTGGGCCTGACCGAGGACGTCACCTCGCTGCTGGCCGGCACGGTCTGGGGCAGTTGGGGCGATGGCTTGCCCGAGGAGCACCTGCGCGACGCCGGTCTCGATCCCCGGGCCCCCGAGATCGCCCGCGCCGTGGCCCTGGCGACCGAGCTCTTGAAGTTCCCGCGCCACCTGTCCCAGCACGTCGGCGGCTTCGTCCTGACCAAGCGGCGGCTGGACGAGACCGTGCCGATCGGCAACGCGGCGATGAAGGACCGCACCTTCATCGAGTGGGACAAGGACGACATCGACAGCCTGTCCCTGATGAAGGTCGACATCCTGGCGCTGGGCATGCTGACCGCCATCCAGCGGGCCATGACCATGCTGCGCGAGGACCACGGCCAAGCCTGGCTGAAGGACCTGGCCGACATTCCGAAAGAGGTCTCGGGCGTCTACGACATGTTGTGCAAGGCCGACAGCGTGGGCGTGTTCCAGGTCGAGAGCCGCGCCCAGATGTCGATGCTGCCGCGCCTGAAGCCGCGCGAGTTCTACGACCTGGTCATCGAGGTGGCGATCGTGCGCCCCGGCCCGATCCAGGGCGACATGGTCCATCCGTATCTGAAGCGTAAGAACGGGATCGAGCCGGTGGAGTGGCCCCAGCCCTCGCCCGAGCACGGCCCGGCGGACGAGCTCAAGGGCATCCTGGGCAAGACCTTCGGCGTGCCGCTGTTCCAGGAACAGGCCATGAGTCTGGCCATCGAGGCGGCCAAGTTCACGCCCGACGAGGCCGACGGCCTGCGCAAGGCCATGGCCACCTTCCGCAACCTTGGCACCCCGGCGGAATACCGCGACAAGTTCGTCGAGGGCATGGTCCGGCGCGGTTACCAGCGCGACTTCGCCGAGCGCTGTTTCAAGCAGATCGAGGGCTTTGGCCACTACGGCTTTCCCGAAAGCCACGCGGCCAGCTTCGCCAAGCTGGTCTATGTCTCGGCCTGGATCAAATGGGCCTGGCCGGACGTGTTCTGCGCGGCCCTGATCAATTCCCAGCCGATGGGCTTCTACCAGCCGGCCCAGCTGGTCCGCGACGCGCGCGAGCACGGGGTCGAGGTCCTGCCGCCGGATATCCTGACCAGCGACTGGGACTGCGCGCTGGAAAAGGGCGCGGCCTATGAGGGCTTCCGGCCCCGCGCCGACAAGATCGCCGACTATGCGAACCGCCAGAACTGGAAGGCCGTCCGCCTGGGTTTCCGCCAGATCAAGGGGCTGAAGAAGGCCGACGTCGCCGTGCTGGTCCACGCCCGCGCCGAGGGCGCCCGAACGCCGGGCGAGTTCGCGCAGGGCGGCGTGCCGCAGCGGGCGCTGGAGCTCTTGGCCGAGGCCGACGCCTTCGCCGGCGTGGGCCTGTCGCGGCGCGAGGCGCTGTGGGCGGTCAAGGGGCTGAAGGGCGAGCACAAGGCCCCGGTCCAGGCCCCGCTGCTGGCCGGCCTGCCCCTGTTCGAGGACAAGGTCGCCCTGCCGGCCATGGCCGCGCCCCAGGACGTGGCCGAGGACTATCGCACGACCAGCCTCTCCTTGAAGGCCCACCCGATCGGCTTCTACCGGCCGATGCTTCAGCGGCGCGGGGTGATCACGGCCGAGACGCTGGCGACTCTGAAGGACGGCGCGCGGGTGTCGGTGGCGGGCCTTGTCCTGATCCGCCAGCGGCCGGGCACCGCCAAAGGCGTGGTGTTCGTGACCCTGGAGGACGAGACCGGCGTCGCCAACGCGGTGGTCTGGAAAGACCGCTTCGAGGCCGACCGCAACCTGGTCATGACCGCCTCGTTCCTGGTCGTCCACGGCCGGGTGCAGCGCGCCGACGGCGTCATCCACGTAGTCGCCGAAGGCTTCACCGACCTCTCGGCCCATCTCTCCAGCCTCCGCGACGAGCCCGGCGCCCCGGCCCCGCGCGTGCGCCAGAAGGTGTCCGGGCGGCTGCTGCGGAGCCGGGATTTCCACTGAGGCGGCGTGGCGCCGTGACCTCGGCGGATGTCAGGCCGCCCGCCATGTTCCCGCGCGCTGGAACTCAACCCCTCCGCGCGGGCCTTTCAATGCCAGCCGCGATCTGGAATGGTCGCCAAAACTCGCGTTCGGACAGCCTCCGTGCACACCAGCAAGGCTCATGCGATGGATTTCATGCGTATCCTCCGGTCGCTGGAGGAGTTCCTCTATGAGGTCATGACCTGGCTGGTGTTCTACCCGAGGACGTTCCTATGGACCGTCATGCGCCCGGTCGAGGTCCTGGAGTATTCACGGGCGGAGCTGCGCAAGCCCGAGGACGAGCAGTACCAGGCGACGATCAGCGCGCCGCTGTTCCTGATGCTGAGCCTGGTCATATCGCATGGCGTCGAGCTCGCCCTGCGCCTGCATCCCTTCGACCATGTCGGGCGCGCGGGCCAGGCGCTGGTCGGCTCCGACCAGAACCTGATCATCCTGCGCTCGATGATGTTCGCGGTGTTCCCGCTGATGTTCGCGATGAAGCAGGTCCAGGACGCCAAGCAACCCCTGACCCGCAAAACCCTTCGCGGTCCCTTCTACGGGGAGTGTTACCCGGCCTCGGTGTTCTGCCTGGTGTTCGGCATTGGCGGCAGCTTGAACCTGGCGTGGCCCGACCGGCACGCCATCGGCGTGACGATCATGGCGGCGGCGGTCGTCTGGTACGTGCTGACGCAAATCGTCTGGTTCAAGCGCTTCAATGACACCTGGCGGCGCGCCGTCGGCGGCGCGATCCTCAGCTTCCTGACGGCGTCGATCATCGTTCTCGTCATCGGGGTCGGCGTGGCCCTGACCATTGTGAGCTGAGACCGCGGGCGTCGTCGCCCGGCCCGGCCGCCTAGAACTTGCGGTCGCCGTCGAGCGGATCGCAGGTTCCGCTGAACTTGGTCAGGCCGTCGATGATGATCCGGCCCGCGCGGCGATCGATGGTCATCTTCGGACGGTTGGCGCCGTTCAGCTTGAACTGGCCGCGGATCATGTCGCGGCCGATGTCGAGGTCGCTGATCTCGTACCAGCCGCCGTCGCTTTGGCTGTGGATCGGCGGCAGCATGTTCTTGGCCGGGCGAATCCGGCCGCGCGCCCCGTCGATGTCGATGGTGACCGAGGTGTCGTAGTCCTGGCGGGTCAGCTCATAGCCGCTCTTGGGCACGTATCGCCGCTTGTCGCTGTCCCACTGATAGCCGGACCGGTACTCGTTGGTCAGCTTCTGGCCCTCGCCGTAGCAGACCAGCGCGATGTGCTCGCGGTAGCCATCGCCCGAGCCGCCAGAGCCGAACTCCGGCGGGCGATAGCGGTCGCCAGAGCCTCGGCAGTCGGGCGCTGGGGTCGAGATAATGGAATCGTAGCGTCCGCCCACCGTCGTCACCGAGAGGCAGACGCCGCGCTTGTCGTTCCACCAATAGGTCCACTTGCGGTCATCGCCGGAGCGGCCGCCGGTGTTGACGTAGCCGCGCGAAGCCAGTTCGGCCTCACCGCCGGCCGCGCGGGCTCCGACCAGATCTCGGACGTCCGAAGGCGTCACCTGGGCGGCGGCGGGCTGGGCCGCGAGCGCGGCGACGCCAAGCGCTCCCACGACGGACAAAACAGACCGGAGCTTCATGTTCGCCCTCCAAGGTATGTGCTGTCTGAATGCACGCGGAGCGAGGCCGTTGCATGAAGAAAGCTTAGGATTGAACATCCGTCGGCGTCCAGGTCCGAATGTCGGCCCCCTTAGCCCGGTAAGGCGTAGCCCTCCTCGGCCAGCCGCTTGCGGATCAGCTTCTTGTCGATCTTGCCGGTCGCGCCCAGGGGGATGTCGTCGACGAACAGCACGTCGTCGGGGGTCCACCACTTGGCGATCTTGCCTTGCAGGAAGTCGAGGAACTCGAACCGTGTCGCGGTCTCGCCGGGCTTGAGCTTGACCAGCAGCACCGGCCGCTCGTCCCACTTGGGATGCGGCACGCCCACCACCGCGGCGAGGGCGGCCTTGGAGTGGCCAACGGCGATGTTCTCGATCTCGATCGTGCTGATCCACTCGCCGCCCGACTTGACCACGTCCTTGGCCCGGTCGGTGATCTGCATGAAGCCCTGCGGATCGATGGTGGCCACGTCGCCGGTGTCGAAATAGCCCTCGTCGTCGAGGATGTCGCCGCCGGCGCCCTTGAAGTATTCGGCCGCGATGATGGGGCCACGGATCTTCAGGTGGCCGAAGGCCTTGCCGTCGTGCGGCAGCGGCTTGTCGTCGTCGTCCTTCAGGCAGATGTCGACGCCCAGCGGCGGGCGACCCTGCTTCAGGCGCCAGGGCATCTGCTGGTCGTAGGGCAGCTTGGCCAGCTCATCCGTCATCACCGACAGGGTGCCGACCGGCGAGGTCTCGGTCATGCCCCAGGCGTGGACCACCTCGACGCCATAGTTGTCGTGGAAGGCGCGGATGATGCTTTCGGGGCAGGCCGCCCCGCCGATCACCACCTTCTTCAGGGTGGTGATCTTGCCGTTGGTGCTTTCCAGGTGATGCAGCAGCATCTGCCAGACGGTCGGCACGGCGGCCGAGAAGGTCACGCCCTCGGTCTCGAGCAGCTCATGGATCGACGCGCCGTCCATCTTGGCGCCCGGCATCACCATCTTGGCCCCCGTTCCGGGCGCGGAGAACGCCACGCCCCAGGCGTTGGCGTGGAACATCGGCACGACCGGCAGGATCACGTCCTTCTGCGACAGGCCCATCACGTCGGGTTGAAGGGTGATGAAGGTGTGCAGGAAGTTCGAGCGGTGCGAGTAGAGCACCCCCTTGGGATCGCCCGTCGTGCCCGAGGTGTAGCAGAGGCCCGCGGCCGTATCCTCCGGGAAGCCGCCCCAGGCGACGTCGGCCGAGTGCTGCTCGACCAGGTCCTCGAAAGCCAGCAGGCCCTTGAAGCCCGGCGCGTCGCCGGCCAGGGCGAAGTCGGCGGGCATATGGTCGCGGTCGGTCAGCACCACCACGTACTCGACGCTGGGGATGCGCGGGACGATCTGCTTGAGGATCGGCAGGAAGGTCAGGTCGGTGAAGATGATCCGGTCGCCCGCGTGGTCGGCGATCCAGGCGATCTGCTCGGGGAACAGGCGCGGGTTCAGGGTGTGGCAGACCATGCCCAGGCCCATGATCCCGTACCAGGCCTCCATGTGCCGGCCGGTGTTCCAGGCCAGGGTCCCGATGCGGTCGCCGGCCTTCATGCCGAGCGCCAGCAGGGCGTTCGACACCCGCTTGGCCCGCTCGCGCATCTGGCCGTAGGTGGTGCGCGTGATCGGCCCCTCGACGGACCGGCTGACCACTTCGCGATCGGCGTGCCAGCGCGCGGCGTGGTCCATGATCTTGTCGAGGGTCAGCGCCCCATGCTGCATCAGCCCATACATCGGCTGTTTCTCTCCCGGTTGATTATCGTTGTTCAGGAGAAGCTAGTGGGCCGCGCGTCATTGTGCAATGCAGCACCACCGCAAGGCGAAACGCCGCGCCGTAACGGCTGGCCGCGATCATCGGTCGCATCGGGTCTTTAGGCGCTTGCTGTGATTTTAGCGCTTTGATCGAGCCCGGCAGGACGAGGTTCGTCGTTCGGGGACTTAGGCTTGGGTTGGCTTAGCGAGACATGGTCCGACGCGCGACTCGATGAAGTCGCGGCCGACACCTATCGGCTGACGCCCACGCGCCTGATCTCGGCGACCCTGGCGGCGGTGATCGTCGGCTTTGGCCTGGGCGCGACGCTGGCGATCGGCTGGCTGTCATGCCTGCTGGCGTGCGAGGGCGCGGCGTGGCTGATCACCCGTCGTTTCAAGGGCGGACGCGCGGGGACACCTCGACTGCGCGCCCTGTTCGCCTGGGCGTCGTTGCCGATCAACGCCACCTGGGCCTGGCTGGGCGCGATGTTGTGGTGGCAGGGGGCGGGCGACACGCGTCTGGGCGCCGTCGCGATCTGGTGCGGCCAGCTGATCTACACCCAGAATTTCCGTCATCAGTCGGTGCCACTGGTGGTGCTGACCGGCCTGTCGCCGATGGTCTGCCTGGTCGTCTTTCCCTTCGCCTTTCTCGAGGGCGCGGGCCCGGAGGTGATCGCCGCGCGCTGGGGCCTGCTGCTGCTGGTGGCGACCTCGGTCAATGTCATGCTGCTGAACCGGGCGGCCGCCCGGCGGATGGACGACCTGACCCGAGGTCTTCGGCAGGAACGCGAGAAGGCGTTGGAAGCCGCTCGCGCCAAGTCGACCTTCATCGCCGTCGCCAGCCACGAGCTGCGCACGCCGATGAACGGCCTCCTGGGCATGGCCCACGCCCTGGAGACCTCGGAGCTCTCGCCGGCCCAGCGCGAGCAGGTCGAGCTGATGATCCGTTCGGGCGACAGCCTGATGCACCTGCTCAACGACGTCCTGGATCTCTCGCGGATCGAGACGGGCCGGATCGAGCTGGCGCTGGCCGATATCGAACCCCGGACCCTCGTCAACGAGGTCGCCAACGCCTGGCGCGACGCCGCCGGGTTCAAGGGGCTGACCTTGACGGTCAACCTCGCGCCGGACCTGCCGGCGACCGTCCAGGCCGACGACCTGCGCATCCGCCAGGTGCTGACCAACCTGGTCTCGAACGCCATCAAGTTCACGGCCGTGGGCGGGGTGACGATCGACGCGCGGCCGGTCTCCGGCTCCGACGGCCGTCGCATGATCTCGATCGCGGTCAGCGACAGCGGCCCCGGCGTGCCCGACCATGCCCGCGAGCGGGTGTTCGACAGCTTCACCCAGGCCGACGAGACGGTGTCGCGCGACTATGGCGGCGCGGGCCTCGGCCTCAGCATCGCCCGGGCCCTGGCGCGGCGCATGGGCGGGGACCTGACTTTGGCCCCCAGCCAGACCGGCGCGCGCTTCGTGTTCCGCTTCGAGGCCGCCGAGGCGGTCGCGCGGGAAGCCGAACCGCGGGACATGCCCGAGAACGCCCCGCCCCTTGATCAGGTACGGGTGCTGATCGCCGAGGACAACGCGGTCAACCAGCTGGTCGTCCGCGCCATGCTGGAGCCGCTGGGGGTCGTCCTCACCGTCGTCGACAACGGCCAGGACGCGCTCGAGGCGATGGGCGACGCGCGCTACGACTGCGTGCTGATGGACATCAACATGCCGGTGATGGACGGCGTCACCGCGCTGGAGGCGATCCGCGCCGGCCGGGTTGGCGCCAAGCCGCCGCCGATCATCGCCTTGACCGCCTCGGCCATGGCCGGGGATCGCGAACGCTTCCTGGAGATGGGTTTCGACGACCACCTGGGCAAGCCGATCCGCCCGGCCGAGCTGGTCATGGCCATCGCCTCGGCGGTCGACGGCGCCCCGCGCGCTGGAACGATGCGCGGGGCGGCCTAGAGCCCTTTCCGATCTGATTGCATCAATCAGATCGGATAAAAAGGGCTCTGATTCAAAAGTTTAGAGCATTTTTCAATCCGATAACCGCTTCACACTTATCGGAAAATGCTCTGACTCAAGGCTTGGCCTTGCGCTCGAACGGCGCGCTGAAGGAACCCAGCGTCACCGTGCCGTGGTCGGGGTCGCTGAACACCAGCCGCAAGTCCTGCGACAGGATGAAGAACTCGCGCGCCGAGGCCGGATAGAGCGGATCGACCACGCCTTTCCAGATCTCCGCCACCATGCGGTCGCCGTCGCGTCGGATCTCGAAGTCGCCCGGTCCCTTGATCGTGAACGTCCCCGCGTAGCGCGCCTGCTCCCCGATCGGGACCTTGGCGACTTCGCGCTCCACGGGGCGATAGTCGGGCCAGCCATATTCGGCGGCCACCGCGCGGACGATCTCCTCGCCCAGCTGATAGCCCTGGTCGCCGTTGGTCATCACCACCACGCCGTCGCCGCCGGGATAGCCGACCAGGGTGGCCTTGTAGCCGGCGTTGGAGCCGTCGTGGGCGAAGTACTTCCGGGCGCCCGCGCCGCCGATGTTCAGACCCAGGCCATAGCCGCCCTTGACCGGGGTCAGCATGGTCTTGGTCATCTCGGGCGACAGCACGCCGTCGACGCGCCCCTGGGCGGAACGCTGCAGGTCGATCACGAACCGGGCCAGATCCTCGGCGGTGGTCCAAAGTCCGGCGGCGGCCATCTCGGGATAGGTGTGCGGCCCGCCGGGGATGGGAGCGCCCTGGGCGTCATGAGGCCAGGCGACCTTGGCCAGCCGCGCGGCGTCCAGCGGCTGGTCCTCGGTGCTGTGGGCCATGCCGATCGGCTTGAAGACGCGTTCGCGCAGCAGGGCGGGGAAGGACTGGCCCGTGGCGTCGATCATCATCTGCTGGGCGATCGAATAGCCGCCGCCCGAATATCGGTAGGCCTCGCCGACCGACTGGTCGACGACCACGGGCTTGGAATTGGCGGGGGCCGCGCCGCTCAGCACCTGGGGCAGGGTGGGAACCGCCTCGCCCGCGGCGTAGCCGGCGAAGCCGTGCACCGTCGTCCCGGCCGTATGCGACAGCAGCGCCCGCAGGGTCACGGGCTTGGTCGCGGTGAAGGCGCTGGGCGGCAGGGTCCAGGACTTCAGGGTCGCGTTGACGTCGCCGTCCAGCGACAGCTTGCCCTCCTGCACGAGGCGCAGGGCGGCCACGGCGGCGACCGGCTTGCTGACCGAGCCGGCCTGGAACAGCGTGTCGGCCGTCACTGGCGCGCCGCCCGTCCGCGTGACCCCGAACCCGCGCGCCCAGTCGATCTTGCCGTCGTGGATGACCGCGATGCTGACGCCGGGGACCTTCAGGGCCGCCATCTCGTCGGCCAGGGCGCGCTTGGTCGGAGCGCCCTTGATCGTCACCGCCGGCCGCAGGCCCGAGGTCACCGCCTCGACGCGACTCGAAACGTCCGGCGCGGCGATGGCGCTGGTGGACGCCATCAGGGTCGCGGCCAGGCAAAGATGGATCAGCGGTCGGTTCATCTAGGATCCCTTTTGAACAAAGGGATTAGCCACGTCCGACGGGCGGTCCGTCAATTTAGGGTTTTGTAATTCGGGTCCGCGCGGGTCTAGCCCATCGCCTCCGCCAACGCCCGGGCCTCGTCCTCGAAGGCGCTGACGGTGTCGACCCTGTGCCAGGCGATCTCGCCCGGATCGCGGGCCAGCTGGCTTTCCAGCACCGCCACGTCGGCGTCCGAGGCGTCGTTGACGCGCGCGGCGACGCGGGCGCGCAGCACCTCCGGCGGAGCCTCCAGCCAGACGCCCTGGAAGGCGACGTCGCAGGCCTTCGCCAAGGCCTCGGCGCGAGCGCGCTCCTCGGGTTTCAGGAACACCGCGTCCAGCACCACCGAGCGGCCGGCCTTCAGGCACAGGGCCGCGTCATGGAACAGCTGGTCGTAGGTCTTGGCGCTCATCTCGGGCGTATAGGCCTCGCGGGGCAGGCGCTGGAGCGAGGGCACGCCCCACAGGCGCTTGCGGATCTCGTCGGTGCGCAGGACCACCGCGCCGGGGGCAGCGCCCAGGCCTGGGGCGCAGACGCGCGAGAAGGTCGACTTGCCCGAGCCCGACAGGCCGCCGGCCGCGATCAGGCTGACCGGACGCGGGGCCAGGTGCTCCAGCGCGGTCTGCAGGTAAGCGCGGGCGGCCTCGTCGTCGCCGGTATAGGCCCAGACGTGGGTGCGGACGGCGGCGCGGACGCTGAGCATCAGGGGCAGGGCGGCCAGGCCGGTCCACAGGCCCTCGCCAAACGATCGCGCGGCCTCGTCCAGATAGGCGTTCAGCACCCGGCCGGCCGCGTCGCGGCGGCGGCGGAAGTCCAGGTCCATCAGCAGGAAGGCCAGGTCGTACTGGATGTCGATGTCCGACAGGGTGTCGTTGAACTCGATGCAGTCGAACAGGATCGGCTGACCGTTCTCGATCAGGATGTTCCCGAGATGCAGGTCGCCGTGGCAGTGGCGGGCGAAGCCGTCGGCCGCGCGGGCGTCCAGCAGCGGTCCCAGGCGCTCCAGGGCGATGTCGGTCTCGTGCACCAGACGCTCGACCGCTTGCTTGCCCAGGCGCGGCGCCAGGCCCCGCAGCAGGTTGGCGTTGGAGCGGATCGTATAGCCCAGGGCCGAGACCCCGCCGCCTTGCGGGCGAAGGGTGGCGCCGCCGTGGAAGCGGGCCACGGTGCGGCCCAGCGAATCCTCGAGCGCGTCGTCGATCGCCCAGGGCTGGGTGGCCAGGACGCCGTTCTGGTCGAAGCGGCGCATTTCCAGCAAGTACTCGACGATCTCGCCGTCGCCGTCGAGCTCGACCCCGCCGTCGGCGGTCCGGGTCAGGCGGCGCACCTCGCGATAGATGTCCGGCGCGGCGGCGCGGTTGAAGGTCAGCTCGCGCTCCAGCGCCCAGCGGCGCAGCTCCAGCGTCGAGTAGTCCAGGAAGCCGAAATCGACCGGCCGCTTCACCTTGAAGGCCGAGTCGCCGATCAGGAACACGCGGGCGCACGAGGTCTCGATCGTGCTCTCCGCGCGCTCGCCGAACCAAGCGGCCACTTCCTGTTCGCGCGCGGCTTCCGCGTCCTTGATCACGCCCGAGATCCTGTTTCTTCCGCCCGCGAGCCGGGCGACCGCGCTGCATAACCGAAACAGAAGACGGAGTCCTCTCGCGCGACCCTTGCTTACCTTCCATTTTCGCGGCTAGATTGCATCGCAAATCAAACAGCGGGTTTCCCCATGCTCGTCGGCGCAGGTCTGAAGCGGTCGGGTCACAAGCGAGAGGAGATCCTCGCCTCCGCCAGGGCGCTGTTCCTACGCGAAGGCTACGCCGACGCCGGCATGGAGGTGGTGGCCCGCGCGGCCGGGGTCTCGACGGCCACCCTCTACGCCTACTTCCCGGGCAAGGCGGACCTGTTTCGGGCGATCGTCCTCGAGACGGTGAGTAGCGTGGCCGCGCCGGTCCGCGAGGCCGTCCGGATCAAGGGTGATGCTCGCACGCGTTTGACAGCGCTGGCTTGCGCCTACGCCAACTTCTTCTCGCAGCCGGACGCGCGGGCCCTGTTCCGGGTGGTGACGTCCGAGCGTCGCCGCTTCGAGGACGTGGCCGAATATCTGCTGCAGAGCGCCCGTGACGAGCTGGGCGGGGCGGCGATCGCGGTGATCAACGACCTGGTCAAGACCGGTGAGCTGAAGGTCCAGAAGGCCTCGTGGGCCGCCAGCCAGCTGATGGGCATGCTGGACCACGTGACCCTGGTGCTGGGCCTCTCGGCCGGCGACGAGGTCCAGCCTCGTCGGCCCTTGCGCGAGATCGCCGAGGACGCGGTGGAGACGTTCCTGGCGCGGTACGGGGTGCGGGGGTGAGCTTCTAAGCAGCGATATTTCCCGTGTCATCCCGGCCGTAGCGCGAAGCGCGGAGA
>CAKZJK010000095.1 GCA_936942565.1 uncultured Caulobacter sp.
GCATGGGCACCTATTCGCCGCCGCCCGTCCTCACCCAGGCCCTGATCGACCAGGCCTGGCGCGAGCTGATCGTCCCGACGGTCGAGGGTATGGCCGCCGAAGGCAACCCTTACGTCGGCGTGCTCTACGCCGGCCTGATGCTGACCCCCACGGGGCCGAAGCTCGTCGAATACAACGCCCGCTTCGGCGATCCCGAGTGCCAGACCCTGATGCTGCGCCTTGCGAGCGACATCGTCCCGATCCTGCTGGCGGCGGCGAAGGGCGAGCTGGCCTCGGCCGAGCCGCCGAAGTGGCGCGACGAGGCGGCGATCTGCGTCGTCCTGGCCGCCGAGGGCTATCCCGACGCGCCCAAGACCGGCGGCCGCATCCAGGGCGCCGACGCCGACTTCGGCGGCGAGGTCGTGGTCTTCCACGCCGGCACGACGCGCGAATTCGAGGGCCGGCTCGTCGCCTCGGGCGGTCGAGTGCTGAACGTCTGCGCCCTCGGCGTGACGCTGAGCGAAGCCCGCGATCTGGCCTATGCCGCGCTGGGGAGCATCAGCCTGGAAGGCGGCTTCTACCGCCGCGACATCGGCTGGCGAGCGCTGGGGCAGGCCTGATCTTGTCGATTATCCTAGGTTAGATATGTTGCGAGTTGCAACTTGAAATAAACTTCGGATATCAGCCGAGCATTGGGATTTCTTTGCTCCAGGCCTGACGATGTTGAGTGAAAAGGGCGCGTCGGCCTTGCATCGGCCGGCTCCCGGTACGGTTGGCCTGGACTATCGCCGGGACATAGATGGCCTCCGGGCCATCGCCGTCTTGATGGTGGTGTTGCACCATGCGGGCCTAGGCTTGGCCGCCGGCGGGTTCGTCGGCGTCGACGTCTTCTTCGTGATCTCGGGCTTCCTGATCACCCGCATCCTGCACGCCGACGTCACGGCGTCCGGATTCCGGTTGGGCGATTTTTATTTACGGCGCGCCAAGCGGCTTCTTCCGGCCCTCTACGCCATGATGCTGGCGACCCTCGTCGGCGGTTATTGGATCCTGACCCCGGCTGACTATAGCCTGCTGGGTCAGAGCGCCCTGTCGGCCGTTGGCCTGTTCTCCAACCATTTCTTCTGGCGCGAGACCGGCGGCTACTTCTCGTCCGACGCCTCGGCCTTTCCGCTGTTGCATGTCTGGTCGCTATCGGTGGAGGAGCAGTTCTATCTGGTCTGGCCAGCGGCCTTCGTTCTAATCCTGCGACTAAGGTCGCCGGTCACGCGGGCCGGCCTGATCGGGTTCTTGGCGCTCATCTCCCTCGCGAGCAGCCAGTATGGCGTGATGAAGGACTGGACCGGGTCCTATTTCCTGGCGCCGGCGCGCGCCTTCGAGTTTCTGATCGGAGCCCTCGCGCACCTCCTGTGGCGAGAGAGACCCACGCCGAGCCCGATCCTGGCCAATCTGTTTTCGGGGCTGGGTCTGCTGGGCGTGTTGCTCTCGTTCCTGCTGCTTGACGATCGCTCGGGCTTTCCGGGGACCAACGCCCTTGCGCCCTGCCTAGCGGCGGCCATGATCATCGCCGCTCCGCAATTCGGGCCCAGCCTGGGGTCGCGTCTTCTGGGTCTCGCGCCAATGGTCGCGATCGGCCTGGCTTCGTATTCGATCTACCTCTGGCACTGGCCGATGGTCAGCTATCTGAAGCAGTCGGGTGTCGCCTTCACGCCCGTGATCAAGATCGGCCTGGTCATGGCGGCGGTGGCCGCCGGGTTCTTCAGCTGGTGGCTGATCGAGCGCCTGTTCCGGGCGCGATTGGAAAAGAACGACAAGGTCGCCTGGGGGGCCATGCTGGCCGTAACTGTCGCGCTGGTCTGCGGCGCCGGCTATGTCTGGCTCAAGCAGGGCATGCCCGAGCGTTTCCCGTACGCTATGCTAACGGAGGACCAGTTGATGGCGGAACGCGCGCGCTATTGGCGCGAACTGCCGGCCAAGAACACCACCTTTGGCGCGCCCGGAGCGGGGGCCCAGCTGCTGATCGTCGGAAACTCGCATGCCTTCGACCTCGCCTACGCCCTCGGCGAGAACGGCTATCCGGGCAAGATCAAGATCGTCGAGACCTACCACCAGTGCTTCAACTTCGGTCATGACGCCGTAGAGCCCGCCGACACCGATATATGCGCCGAACGCCTTCGCGTGGTCTTGACCAGTCCCGAGGTGAAGGTCGCCAACGCGATCTATCTGCACGACAATTGGGGACGGCTCGATCTGGCGGGTCTGGACGACATGATCGCTCGCCTGCGCGCGCTCACCGCCGCGCCGATCTATGTCTTCGGGCCGAAGATGTCGTTCTCACAGAGCGCCCTGAATATCGCCAAGGCGGCCCAGGCCCAGCCTCACGCCACCATCACGACGATCAACCGCTTCGCCGCCGCCTACCGCTTCGAGGACAAGGCTGTTCAGGACGCGGCGCTGAAGGCTCATTTCGCCGCCCAATCCAAGCCCGACGTCTACTATGTCAGCACGATGGACGCCCAATGCGACGGGGCGATCTGTCCGCTGATCTCCAGCGACGGCGAGTACCTGTTCTTCGACGAGAGCCATTTCACGCTGGAAGGCTCCCGCCGCCTCGGCGCTAGCCTCAAGCGGTCGCATCCAGGCCTGTTCATGCCGGTGGCGCCTCGCGGCTGACCGGCAATTGGCTTGCACGGGCCGTCCCACGCTCTAAACTCCCTTTCAAACAAGCGTTGGGGAGAAGCGCGCCATGGCCGAAGCCGCCGAACAGTCCGCCCAGGACCTGAACTCGGGCACCAAGCCGGTCGATCCGCGCCACGCGATCGACGAGGTCAAGCTGGCCGCCTGGCTGGAGGCCAATGTCGAGGGCTACGCCGGGCCGCTGGAGGTGCGCCAGTTCAAGGGCGGTCAGTCGAACCCGACCTACCAACTGGTCACCCCGTCGCGGAAATACGTCCTGCGTCGCAAGCCGCCGGGCAAGCTGCTGCCCAGCGCCCACGCGGTCGACCGCGAGTACAAGGTGATCTCCAGCCTCAACAAGACGGGCTTCCCGGTCGCCAAGGCCTACGCGCTCTGCATGGACGAGGACGTCATCGGCACGATCTTCTACGTGATGGAGAACGTCGAGGGCCGCATCCTCTGGGACGGGACCCTGCCCGACTACCAGCCGGCCGAGCGGCGGGCGATCTATGAGGCGCAGATCGACACCCTGGCGGCGCTGCACAACGTCGACTACGCGGCCGTGGGCCTGGCCGACTATGGCAAGCCCGGCAACTACTTCACCCGCCAGATCGACCGCTGGACCAAGCAGTATAAAGCTAGCGAGACCACGCCGATCCCGGAGATGGACCGGTTGATCGACTGGCTGGCCAAGACCGTGCCGGCCGACGACCAGACCTCGATCGTCCATGGCGACTATCGTCTCGACAACATGATCCTGCACCCGACGCAGCCTCGCGTGATCGCGGTGCTGGATTGGGAGCTGTCGACCCTGGGCAATCCGCTGGCCGACTTCAGCTACTTCCTGATGAACTGGGTGATGCCTTCGGACCAGCGCGGCGGGCTGTCGGGGATCGACGACCTGGAGGCCTATGGTATCCCGACCATCCCCCAGGCCGTGGCGCGCTACTGCCAGGCCACCGGTCGCGATGGCCTGCCCGAGCTGGACTGGTATTTCAGCTACAACCTCTTCAGACTGGCCGGCATCTGCCAGGGCATCGTCGGTCGCGTCCGCGACGGCACGGCCGCCAGCGCCCATGCGCAGCTGATGGAGGCGCGCGTGCCGGTCCTGGCTAGGGGAGCCTGGGACTTCGCGCGCAAGGCGGGGGCTTAGAGGGGCTAAAATGAAACGACTGCTGTCGGGCGCGTGCGCCCTGGTCCTGGCCGGGGCGCTGAGTGGCGTTGCTTGCGCCGAAACGGTCTTCGTCCAGGCCGGCCGCCTGCTGGCCGATCCGGCCACGGGCAAGGTCGAGACGGCCAAGACCCTGGTGCTGGAGAACGGCAAGGTCGTCCGCATCGTCGACGGCTATGTCGCTGAAAAGGGCGGCAAGGTCGTGGACCTGAAGGACAGCTTCGTCCTGCCGGGCCTGATCGACAGCCACGTCCACCTGACAGGCCAGCAGGGGCCGACCTCGCGCCTTGACGAGGTGACCCAGTCCTCGGCCGATCAGGCGATGGTCGGGGCGGGCTACGCGCGCAAGACTTTGATGGCCGGCTTCACGACCGTCGCGGATCTGGGCGCCGAGAACCAGGCGATCTTCGCCCTGCGCGAGGGGATCAAGCGCGGCGACGTGGCGGGCCCGCGCATCATCGCCGCCGGCTCGGCGGTGTCGATCCATGGCGGCCACGGCGACGTCAACGGCTTCTCCGACGAGGTCATGCACGTGCTGCGGCCGACCTCGGTCTGCTCCGGCGCCGACGACTGCCGCCGCGCCACCCGCGAGCAGGTCTGGCACGGCGCCGACATCATCAAGATCACGGCCACTGGGGGCGTGCTGTCCAACACCGCCGCGGGCCTGGCCCAACAGTTCTCGGACGACGAGCTGAAGGCCATTGTCGACGCCGCCCACAAAATGGGCCGCAAGGTCACGGCTCACGCCCACGGCGTCGATGGCATCAACAGCTTCCTGGGGGCCGGCGGCGACTCGATCGAGCACGGCACCTATCTCGACGCCGAGAGCATCGCCCTGTTCAAGAAGAACGGCGCCTATCTGGTCCCGACCCTGATGGCGGGCGACTTCGTCTATCGGATCGCCTCGGGCCCCAACAACTTCCTGACCCCCGCCCAGACGGCCAAGGCGCTGGACGCGGGCCCCAAGATGCTAGCCATGGCCCGCCGCGCCCACGAAGGCGGCGTCAAGATCGCCTTCGGCACCGACACCGGCGTCAGCGCCCACGGCGACAACGCCGGCGAGTTCGCCCTGCTGGTCAAGGCGGGCCTGACGCCACTGGAAGCCATCCAGGCCGCCACGGTCAACGCCGCCGACCACTTCTCGATGTCGGCGGAGATCGGCAGCCTGGCGCCCGGCAAGGCCGCGGACCTGATCGCCGTGAAGGGCGACCCGCTGAAGGACGTCGCCGAGCTGCGGCGCGTGACGTCGGTTATCAAGGGCGGGGTGGTTTATAAGTAAATCCTTCCGCCCCCCTCCGGGGGCGGACGACCGCGAAGCGGTCAGGTGGGGGCGAGTAAGGTGAGTGCGCTCTGACTTGCCCCCCTCCGCGCCTTCGGCGCTCCTCCCCCGGAGAGGGAAGAAGGTTCCGACTATACCCCCGCCTTCGCCAACAACTCCTCCAGCGCCGCCTCGTCGTCGAAGCGGGCGCGGACGGGCCAGGGGGTGACGCGCGCGCGCCAGGCTGGCGGCAGGCGGATCCAGTCCTTTTCGGTGGTGACCAGGCCCGCGTCATAGGCCTTGGCCCGATCGGCCAGCATCTTCAGCGTCGCCTCGTCATAGGCGCCGTGGTCGGGGAAGGGCGCGAAGTCCACCAGCTGGCAGCCGGCGGCGGTCAGGGCCTTCTCGACCTTCCAGGGTTTGCCGACCCCGGCGAAGCCGACCTGCGGGCCTTCGGGCACGGGCGCGGCGGGTTCCAGCCGCGCCACGAGCACCGGCATGTCGCCGAACGTGACCAGCAGGTCGAAGTCGGGCTGAGGCATGTCGATCGGCAAGAGCACGATCACCGCGTCGGCGCGGGCCAAGCCGACCTTCAGCGGCTCGCGCATCGGTCCGGCCGGAAAGACCCGGCCATCGCCGAACGGCCACTCGCCGCCGCGCGTCTCGCCATCGACGACCACGAGGGACAGGGCCTTGCGAACGCTGGGGTTCTGGTGGCCGTCGTCCATGACGATCGCGCCGGCCCCGGCGGCCGAGGCGGCGATGGCCCCGGCGGCGCGGTCGCGGGCCATCCACATTGGGAAGTCCTGGGCCAGCATCAGCGGCTCGTCGCCGACCTCGGCGGCCGTGTGGCGAGTCGGATCGACCCGAACGGGCCCCTTCAGCTTGCCGCCATAGCCGCGCGAGAGGCCATGAGCCTCGACGCCGCGACGGGTCAGGGTCAGCAGCAACTCGCGGACGATCGGGGTCTTGCCCGCCCCGCCCATGGTGACGTTGCCGACGCAGATCACGGGCGCGGCGACCTCGGTCGGGATGGTCTTGGCGATCCGGCGCGCGGTCGAGGCCGCCCACAGCCACGAGAACGGGGTCAGCAGGGCGCGGGTCAGCGGGGCGGGGCCGCCGCTCTTCACGTACCACCAGCGGGGCGTGCCGAGTTTCATGAGGCTATCTTGGGACCAGCTCGAGAATACGGGAAAGACCCGCGCGCGCCTCGGCGTCGCGGGCGTCGACGAAGTGACGAGCGCGGGCGGCGCGAGCCTTCGCGGCCTCGGGGTCGGACAGATCGGCGGCGATGGCCTCGCCCAGCCCTTCCGGCGAGGTGATCGCCACCCCCTCCGCCGCTTCGAGCCCCGCGAAGGCCGAGGCCCAGTTCTCGACGAACGCACCACTGATGACGGGGCAGTCCAGGCGCGCGGCCTCCAGCGGATTGTGGCCGCCGATGTCAGGGACAAGGCTGCCGGCGATGACAGCGGTTTGGGCTAGGCGGAACCACAGGCCCATCTCGCCCAGGGTGTCGGCGACGACGACGTCGGCGCTTTCACCGGGCGGGTGACTGCGCAGGGCGGCGGAAAGGCCGCGCGCCTGAGCTATGGCGACGATCGCGGGACCGCGCTCGACATGGCGCGGCGCAAGCACCACCGGTGGCCGGTCGGCCAGGGCGGCGACGGCGTCCAGGACGATCTCGTCCTCGCCCGGATGGGTGCTGGCGATCAGCAGGGGCGGGCGGGAGAAGCGCGTTCGCTCGACCGCTAGGGCCGCGTCGTCCGCGGGCAGCGGCGCGGCGCCGAACTTCAGGTCGGCCTCGCCGGCGACCTTGCCGCCCAGGCTTTCCAGCCGCTCGTGGGCGCGGGCGTCCTGGGCCAGGATCAGGTCGAAGCCCGACAGCAGCCGGCGCGCGGCGTCGGGGCGTTTGGTCCAGCGGGCGAAACTGCGGTCCGACAGCTTGGCCGAGACGAGGGCCAGGCGCGTCCCCGCGGCCTTGGCCTCCAGCAGGAGGTTCGGCCACAGCTCGCTCTCGACGAAGACGGCCAGATCGGGCTTCCAGCGAGCGATGAAGCGCCCTGCCGCGCCCGGGGCGTCGACGGGGACGTACTGGTGGATCGCGTCGGCCGGCAGGCGCTTGGCCAGCAGGGCGGCGGACGTGGTGGTGCCGGAGGTGACCAGCACCGTGACCTCCGGCCGCTCGGCGCGCAGGCGCTCGACCAGGGGCAGGATCGACAGGCTCTCGCCGACGCTGGCGCCGTGCAGCCAGACCAGCGGGCCGTCCGGCCGAGCGCGGTCGCCGCGCCCCAGGCGCTCGGCGAGGCGCGCGAGGTCTTCCTTGCCCCGCCGGGCTCGGCGGGCCAGCAGCGTGGGCGCGAGCGGTTCGAGCAGGCCCGTGGCGACCCGGTAGAGTTTGAGGGCGTCCGGCCGGATCACACGACGTCCGCCGGCGCCAGGCGGCAGGCGTGCGCCCCGTGGCTGGTCTCGACCTGGATGGTCACGTGGCCGATGTTGAACTTGCCGGCGAGCTCGGCGCAGGCCTCGTGCAGGAACTGGTCGTGGCCCTCGTCCAGCGGCCGGACCACGTGGGCGGTCATCGCGTTCTCGGTCGTGCTCATCGCCCAGATGTGCAGGTCGTGGACCTCGGAAACGCCCGGACGGGCGGCGAGCCAGTCGCGAACCTTGCCCGGATCGATGCCGCGCGGGGCGGCGTCGAGGGCGAGATCCAACGAGTCGCGCAGCAGGCCCCAGGTGCCCAGCACGATGACCGCGACGATCGCCAGGCTGACCACCGGGTCCAGCCACAGCCAGCCGGTCAGGCTCATGGCGAGGGCGGCGACCACCACGCCCGCCGACACGCCCGCGTCGGCGGCCATGTGCAGAAAGGCGCCCCGGACGTTCAGGTCCTCCTTGGAGCCCTTCATGAACATCAGGGCCGTGGCGGTGTTGATGGCGATGCCGACGGCGGCGACGATCATGACCGGGCCGGTCTCGATGGCTTGCGGATCGGCGAAGCGGCGGACGGCCTCCCAGGCGATCGCGCCGACCGCGACCAGCAGCAGGGCCGCGTTGGCCAGCGAGGCCAGGATGGTGCCCTTGCGCAGGCCATAGGTGCGGCGAAGGCTGGGCGCGCGCTTGGCCAGCACCGCCGCGCCCCAGGCCATCAACAGGCCCAGCACGTCCGACAAATTGTGGCCGGCGTCGGCCAGCAGGGCCAGGGACCCTGTGATCAGGCCCGCCCCGGCCTCGACCACCACGAAGCCCAGGTTCAGCGCCGTGCCGATCGCGAAGGCGCGACCGAAGTCCTTCGGCGCGTGGCTATGCCCGTGATGCCCGTGGCCATGGTGATGGCCGTGACCGTGCGCGTGATCATGACCGTGGTGATCATGGTCGCGCCCATGATCGTGATTATGCGCGTGTCCGGGGTGATCGTGAGCCATTGCCCTACATCCCACCAAGCTGGGGTCTTATCAATCTTCGACCAAGGCTTCGGCGCGGCGGGTGACCGCCGAGAGGCGGGCGGCCCATTCCTCGACCAGTTGGTCCGGGTCGTCGCCGCGGCCCGCGCCGGTCGGTCCGTCCCAGACCATGGCGGCCTTGGCGAAGGGCAGGGGGATCATGGTCTGGTCCCACGAGCCCAGTCGCAGGCAGGGCTTGGCGGCGAGGCCGACGAAGATCACCGGCGCGCCGGTGACGCGAGCCAGGGACGGGGTGCCCTTCTCCATGTGCTCGGCGGGGCCGCGGGGACCATCCGGCGTGATGGCGACGCCGCCGCCGTCCTTCACCCACTTGACCATGTCGCGGAAGGCCTGCTCGCCGTGCTTGTTCTTGGCCAGATCCGTCTTCTTGGCCGAGGAGCCGCGGATCGCGGGGAAGCCCAGCTTCTCGACGGTGCGAGCGATGAACTCGCCGTCGTTCGAGCGCGAGATCAGGGCGCGCATGTCCTGGCGGCGCGAGAGGTCCTGCGGCCAGCTGAGCGGCGACATGGGGATGCGCGAGTGCCAGAAACAGAGGATCGCGCCGACGCCGGTCTCGCGACCCTGGGCCCAGACGGCCTCGGCCTGTTCACGCCCTTCCTCGGTCATGCGCAGGGTCTTGAAGACCAGCTTGGAATAGCCGGCGAAGATCGAGGACAGCAGCCAGATCACGGCCGGCGAACGCAGGGGCCTCAAGCGTCGCCCTCCAGGGCCGGCGCGTCCGGGACGTGGTCGAGGTCCTGGGCCTTGGCCAGGCGCGCGTAGAGGCCGCCGGCCTGGACCAGTTCGCCGTGCGCCCCGGTCTCGACCACGCGGCCCTTGTCGATGACATAGATGCGGTCGGCGTTCTTCACGGTCGACAGGCGATGGGCGATCAGGATGGTGGTCCGGCCGGCCATCAGCCGCTCCAGCGCCGCCTGCACCTGGGCCTCGCTCTCGGTGTCGAGGGCGCTGGTCGCCTCGTCGAGCAGCAGGATCGGGGCGTTCTTCAGGAAGGCGCGGGCGATGGCGATGCGCTGGCGCTGGCCGCCGGACAGACGGGTTCCCGCCTCGCCGACGGCGGTATCATAGCCCTCGGGCAGGGCCAGGATGAAGTCGTGGGCGGCGGCTTGGCGCGCGGCGGCCTCGATCTCCAGCTGGCTGGCGCCGGGACGGGCGTAGGCGATGTTGGCGCGGACGGTGTCGTCGAACAGGAAGGGCTCCTGGGTGACCAGCGCGATGCGGTCGCGCAAGGACGCCAGGGTCACGGTCCGCACGTCGTGGCCGTCGATCGTCACCGCCCCGCCGGTCACGTCATGGAAGCGCGGGATCAGGTTCAAGATCGAGCTCTTGCCGCCGCCCGACGGGCCGACCAGGGCCACGGTCTCTCCTTGGCGCGCCTCGAGGCTGACGTCGGACAGCGCCGGGATGTCGGCGCCATACGAGAAGGTGACGTGGCTCAGGGCGATGGCGCTGTCGCCGGCCGGCAGCGGCTTGGCGTCGGCCGGATCGACGATGGTCGGCTCTACGTCCAGGGCGGCGAACAGGCGGCGGGCGCCGGTGAAACCCTCGCTGAACACCGTCTGCAGGTTGGCGACCTGGCGCAGCGACTGCAGGGCCATGGCCAGGGCCGCCAGGAAGGCCGAGAAATCGCCGGCGCTCATCTGGCCCATCGTCGCGCGCCAGCCGGCATAGGCCAGGACGCCCGCGGTGATCAGGGCGCCGAAGGTCTCGGTGGCCGGGGCGGCCATGGCCTTGGCGTTCGAGCCCTTGACCAGGTGTCGCTGGCGGCGCTCGATCACGGCGGCGACGCGGCCTTCCTCATAGGCCTCGCGGTTCTCCATCTTGACGATCTTGACCCCGTCCAGGCTCTCCATGATCGCCGTGGAGAGGTTGGAGGTCTCGCCCATGGCGCCCTTGGCCGCCTTGGTCGTCTTTTTCGAGAAGCGCCGGATGAACAGGCTGGAGACCGGGCCGATGATCAGTACGCCGCAGGCCAGCGGCCAGTCCAGCTGGAACATGACCACGAGCGCGCCGACGACGGTCAGGAACTCGCGGGTGTAGTTGACCAGACCGCTGGTCGCCGCCTCGCGGATCAGGGTGGCGTCATAGAGCATCGACGACACGTAGGAGCCCGAGTGCGCGCCACGCAGCCGCGCCAGGTCCGAGCGCATCAGCCGGCCGAACAGCCGCAGCTGCATGTCGCCAACGACGCCGTTGCCGATCTGGTTGATCGAGGTGGTCTGCAACACCTGGAACATCCCTCGGCCGACCGCGATGAGCGCGATCAGCAACGGGATGCGCCACAGCGCGCCGGGCTGGGGATGCGAAATCAGATGATCGACGGCCGGCTTCAGAACGTAGGCGAGGGCCGCGCTCAGCCCGGCGACCGCCACGGCGCAGAGCAGGGCGGCGATCAGACGATTCCGACGAGGCTGAAGGTACTCGCGCCAGATCCGCGCGGCGATGACGCGGTTCGAAAGTTCAGGCGTGTCCTGGGCGGTCATGCGGGAGGGGTCGGATTTCGCGCGGAGGCTGTCAATGACTTGCGAGCCGCACTGGTCGGTAAAAGCGACAGCATAAGGGCCGGTTTTGCCTTTCGGGCCGCTCTACCCTACTTAGACCGCGCAATTCGCAAGGATCGTCCCCGCTTGGCCAAGTTCGACCTCACCACGCCCTGGGGCCGGTTCAAGACCTATCTCCACTATCTGTGGAACGACCACGCTTACCTGCGCCTGGGCTTTTCCAACGCCCACTGGATCAGCCCCGAGATGGTGCGCGCCAACCAGCCCTGGCCGTTCCAGCTGGCCTGGTGGAAGAAGCAGGGGATCAAGACGATCGTGAATCTGCGCGGCGGCTTCGACGGCAGCTTCCATGCGCTGGAGAAGGACGCCTGCCAGCGCCTAGGCTTGAACTTCGTCGACTTCACGATCACCTCGCGCGAGGTGCCGATCCGCGAGCGGGTGCGGGGCGCGAAGGAGTTGTTCGAGACGATCGAATATCCGGCCCTGATGCACTGCAAGTCCGGCGCGGACCGGGCGGGCATCATGAGCGTCTTCTACGCCCACTACCGTCTGGGCCAGCCGATCCGCGAGGCGATGAGGCAGTTGGGCCCGCGCTACCTGCACATCAAGCACGGCAACACCGGCGTGCTGGACTACACCTTCGAGCAGTATCTTGAGCGCGGCGAGCCCAAGGGGCTGACCTTCAGCGAATGGGTCGAGAGCGACGACTACGATCCGGTCACGATGAAGAAGACCTTCCGGGC
>CAKZJK010000096.1 GCA_936942565.1 uncultured Caulobacter sp.
GAGCCGTTCTTGGGGCGCGAGGCGGCCTGACCATCGCGCCGCGAGCCAAGACGTAAGGCTCACCCGACAAAATGACAATGAAGCTTGACACACCTGTTGTTGGATGTGACAAGTGTGCTTGTCAAATTGATGTGGGTGCTTGTCATGTCCGAAGAAAAATCCACTTGGCGAAAATGGGCCCTATTCGGCGCCGGCGCGGTCGCGCTGTCGGCTATTCCGGTCTGGCTGGGCTTGTCGCACGCGGTGAAGGGCGTGGCCCTTCCGATCGCGCTCTTTATCTGGTTCGTCGTCTATCTGGCCTATGTCTTCTTCGGCACGGCCAGGCTGAAGGCGGGCCAGATCGGCCCGGTCATGAAGCGGTATCGTCGCCGCCTGGCCGTGGCGCTGATGAGCTACTGCCTGGTGCTGATGGGGTCGATCTGGCTTCTGCACCGCATGGACCTGTCGGGGCCTTTGCTGTGGATCGTCGCCGCGGCGCCGGCCATTCCGATCCTCGGCGTTCTGGTCGTGATGGGCCTTTATCTGAAGGAAGAGCCCGACGAGTTCGAACGCGCCGTGCACGTCGAAGCGATGATCTGGGGCTTGGGCGTCGTGCTAGCCGTGACCACCGTCTGGGGCTTTCTCAGCAACGCCAACGTGGTTCCGGCCCCGCCGCTGTTCCTGGTGTTCCCTCTGTTCTGCCTATCCTGGGGCCTCAGCCAGCCGTTCATCCGGAGGCGGTACCAATGAAGAACCGCCTGAAGGTCCTTCGCGCCGAGCGGGACTGGAGCCAAGCGGATCTGGCCGAGCGGCTCGAGGTGTCCCGCCAGACCGTCAACGCGCTGGAGACGGGCAAGTACGACCCCAGCCTGCCGCTGGCCTTCAAGATCGCTCGCCTGTTCGGCCAGCCGATCGAAGCGATCTTCCAGGACGAGGCCTGAGCGTCACATCCGCCGCCGCGCCGACACGGCGCTCACCCTTGGCGCGCTTGCCAGCGTGGCCAGGCGGGTGAACCTTCGAACCAAAGTCATTGGGAGTTTCCATGCTTCGCGATCTCAACCGTCCGGTCCGCCGCCTCTGGGCTGGCATGATCTCGGCGCTCGCCTTGGCCTTCGCCGGACCGGTCCTGGCCGAGCCCGCCCTATGGGCGATCAAGGACCAGGACTCGACGATCTATCTGTTCGGCACGATCCACGTGCTGAAGCCCGACACGAAGTGGCGTTCGACCAAGATCGACCGGGCGTTCCAGAGCAGCGGCGACCTGACCCTGGAGATCGTGGGCGCCGATGATCCCGCGGTGATGCAGCCGTTGGTGCTGAAGTACGGCCTGGACCCGGGCAAGCCCCTGTCCGGCAAGATCGGTCCCGAGGCCTTCAAGCATGCGTCGGAGCTGGCCCAGGGCGCCGGCGTGCCGCCTCAGGCGCTCGAGGCGATGCGGCCTTGGCTGGCGGCGATCTCGCTGTCGATGGCGCCGGTGATCAAGGCCGGCTACGACCCGCGCAGCGGTGTGGAACAGGTGCTCGTGAAGTCCGCCGCGGAGACCGGCAAGGCCAAGAACGCTCTCGAGACTCCGGAGCAGCAGATCCGCTTCTTCGCCGACCTGCCGCCCAAGACCGAGGCCGATTTCCTCCGCGCCACCCTGGACGACGTGGACGACGGCGTCGCCAAGATCGACAAGATGGTCGCCGCCTGGGCCGCCGGCGACACCGCCGAGCTGGAGAAGGAATTCGTCTCGGAAATGAAGGGCGACTATCCCGAGCTCTACGAGCTGCTGCTCGTCCAGCGCAACCAGGATTGGGCGAACCAGCTGAAGGCCAAGCTCGCCGGCTCGGGTGTCAGCTTCGTCGCCGTGGGCTCGGGCCACCTCGTGGGTCCCGACAGCGTCCAGGCCCAACTGGCCAAGCTGGGGATCAAGGCCGAGCGGATAGAGTAGGCGTTGAAGGCCTCCCCGCGGCGTCGGGGAGGCGCCTACTCCGCCGCCCGCGCGGGCATGTAGATCGACCGCTTCGGGACGCTCATCACCCGCCCCAGCATCGGTTCGAACGCCTCCAGCGGCATCGACTGGAAGCTCGGGTCGAAGGCTTCCTGGTCGTACACGTGGCAGAACTTGGCCGTGTACTCGAAGTCCGGATGGCCTCGGAACTGGTCTCGCAGGTTCCGGTCCAGGCCCAGGTGATGGAAGAAGTAGTAGCCCTGGAAGATCGCGTGGTGCGCCACCATCCAGTGGTTCCGCTCCGACACGAACGGCTGGAGGATCGCCGCGGCGATGTCGGCGTGATTGCGCGGGCCCAGGATGTCGCCGATGTCGTGCAGCAGCGCGCAGACGACATATTCCTCGTCCTCGCCGGCCTGGTGCGCGCGGGTGGCGGTCTGCAGGCTGTGCTCCAGCCGATCGATGGCGAAGCCGCCGCAGTCGCCCTTCAGTAGGTTCAGGTGCGCGATGAGCCGGTTCGGCAGGTCGCGACCGAACTCCATCGACGCGCTGGCGATGATCCCCCAGTCCTCGGCCGTGCCGTCGACCATGGCGTGGAACTTGGCCCGGGCCTCGGGATGGTCTTCGCCATCGGCCATCGCGCTTCTCCCCAAACGTCTGTTTGAGGCGATCGTGCGCCCGAAGCCCGGATGCGTCAACGCGGTGTGGGCGCGAAGCTGGGCGAGGGGGGTATCGAACCCGGACGTTCAGCCTGGGAGGTCCGCTGAACGCGGACCCCGCGAGACCCCGGCCAGCCGAGCCAATAGGGGCGCCGGGTTGGCCACGCGATCGAGATTCAACACCGTGTCCATCAGAAGCGCGGTGTCGGAGCCAGGCGGTGGGCATAGGGCCTTGGCCGCGCAGTCGGTGAACTTGGCGGTGATGGACGCTTCATCGATCGGATTTTCGGGCGCTCCCAAGGGATGGGTTACGCGGTGCGTGAGCGTCCGCCCCGAACGCAGCACCAGGGTGAGCGCGCCGGACGCCGCGTCGCGCAGCGTCGCTTCCGCGTCCAGCACGAAGCCGCCGCGGGCCGTCAGCGCGAGAACCCGAGGATCGGCGAGGCGCTCCGGAGTGAAACCGTCCAGGGTCACCGCGCCGTCGACCAGCGCCAGGGCGGTGGTGAAGGGCAAGCTGAACTTGGCGTCGATGGCCGTGCGTGGGGCCTGCTTCTGGGCGGCCGGCTCGGCCAGCATGCGCTGCACGCCGCCGCCGGTCATGACGAACGCCGAGATCATCTCGGGCGCCAGGTCGTGCGCTTCGCGCAAGGCCAGCGCGGCTTCGATGAAGGCGTGCGTGCCCCGACAGCTGGGCCAGGGCTTGAAGCTGAGGCGCTCGCCGTGAAAGTGGTCGCCGAGGTCGGCCGTCAGTCCGGCCTCGTCGTAGAGGCCCTTGGCGAACAGGGCGAACAGGCCCGCCTTGCCCTCGAACACCTCTTCGAAGCCGGTGACGCCGCGCTGGGCCAGCAGGGCCGAGAGCAGTCCGGCGTGGGCCGGGAAGGCGTCGCGCACGGCGCGCAGGGTCGAGTTCGGATCCGTCTTGAACTGGGCCGTGGCGGTGGCCTGGTTCAAGGTCAAGGCCAGGGCCGCGGCGGTCTGACGTTCATCCAGGCGGAGCAGGCGCGCGGCGGTCGCGGCGGCGCCGAAAGCTCCCAGGATCGGCGGCGGGTACCAGCCGGCCTCGTCGGGATTGACCTTCAAGGCCAGGCCCAGGCGGCAGACGAGATCGCAGCCGACGGCGAGGGCGGTCAGGATGTCCTGGCCGGAGGCGTTCAATCGCTCGGCCAAGGCCATCGCCACGGGGACGCTGGCGGCGTTGGGATGGATCGGCGCGCCGTCATAAGCGTCCTCGAAGTCCAGGGCGTGGGCGCCCGCGCCGTTGGCCAGGACCGCGGCCAGGCTCGATGTGCGAAAGCCAAAGCCGATCACGCTGGCCTCCGGTCGACCGCCAGTGTCGCGGGCGACGTCCGCGAAGGCCGCCACGCCTTCGCCCAGTCGGCTGGCCGCCAGGGTCACGCCCAGGGCGTCCAGCAGCGACAGACGGGTCATGCGGACCGCGAGCGGCGACAGCCGCTCGAAGCGCGCGCTGGAGATGTGGCGCGCCAATCGATCGGTCAGACCCTCGTCGCTCACGAGGGTTCTTCGACGGCCAGGGCCAGGCGCCGGCGATCCCAGGCGGGCGCGACCGACAGCAGCACCACGGCGGCGATCATCAGGACGGCGCCGGCGAATTCGGTGGCGGTGGGCATGGGCAGGCCCCAGCCCAGGGCGAGGATGATCGATGCGGCGATCCCGGCCACGATGCTGGCCGAGCGCTCCATCGGCACGCAGTATGTGTTCTCGCGCGGGTCCAGGAGGATGATGGCCGAGAAGACAGACACCACGAACAGCAGCACCGCCAGGACGAGGATTGGCGGGATCTGCGGCGTGCTCCACACCGCGAAGAAGCCGAAGGCCAATTGCGAGCCCTGAGTCCCGAGACCAAGCATCGGGACCAGAGCCAGAAGGATCACCGACAGCGGGACGGCGACGATCTTCTCCTCGACGAAATAGCGCTTCACGTCGTCGGGATCGCCAGATTTCGACACGCGCGTCATCACGGCCAGGCGGCCGAAATAGCCGATCGTGTAGAGCACGATCGTGGCGATCGCGAGCGGGGGCAGGTGCAGGCCGCCGCGCTGGCGAATGGTCAGGAAGAGGCCGATCGCCACCAGCACCAGCGCCACCCAGCTGTACCAGCCGACCTTGCGTCTGAACGCCAGGTCCACCAGCGGCGCCAGCAGCAGCACATCGCCACGCATCAACAGCTGGATGAAGGGGATGCTCACCCCCTGGAAGGTCAGGGACATCGGCACCGTGAACAGCACCAGCGCCGTGCAGATGCCCGAGAGGAACGTCCAGCGCGTGGGAACGGGCAGGGTGAACCCGCCGATTTGGCGCTGATGCGCGGCGCGCCACCAGCCGGACAGTCCGATGAAGATGAAGGTCATCAGGCCGCTGACCATCAGCGAAGCCGGCAGGATCTCCAGCGCGCTCAGCGGCCTCCCCAAGGACGCCGCGGGCGTGCTGGCCAACTGCTTGGTGATGACCATGTAGGGGATGTAGGCCAGCATGTAGAGCAGGACGATCCCCAACAGCGGCGCACGGCTTAGCCATTTCATCAGGGGGCTCCCATCAGGTTTATGAGGACGGTGTCGCCCTCGGTTCGGAGGCCGGTCTCAAGGCCGGCGGCTTCGGTGGCCCAGCGCAGATAGTCGACGACTTGGCCAAAGCGCGGGTCGCACGCCTTGAGGATTTCGGGCTGGGCGTCGCGATTGATGAAGGCCGGCAGGAACCCGATGTTCGCCAGTCCCCGCGGGGTCGCGTCGGCGGTGACCACCAGGGTCATTCGCGAGTCCGGCGGGAAGTTGTAGAGGCTGTCGAAGTCCGGCACCCAGCCTGGGCTCAACGCCTGGATCTCGCGGAAGCCCTTGCCCTGGGCATGCTCCGGGGTCATCCGCAGATCTATCGCGAAGTTGCCCATCGAGTAGAAGATCGGCTTGCCGCGATAGACCTCGATCCCTTTGAGGACATGGGCGTGATGGCCCAGGATCAGGTCGACGCCGGCGTCGATCGCCGCATGGGCGACCTCGGCCTGGTAGTCGGCGAGCACGGCCGGGATGAAGTGGATGCCCCAGTGGATGGACATCACCACGACATCGGCGATCTCGCGCGCGGCCTTGATGTCGGCGACAATCGCGGCCACGTCGGCGCGGTTGGCGTGGGTATGGACGCGGCACGGCGTACCGGGCTGGTCGGGCTCGATCTGCTCGTAGATCGTCCAGGCCCGCATGGGCGCGCAGCCAGGCCGATCGGCCTCGGCCCAGTAGTTGGCCGGTAGGATCGAGTTGTAGGCCAGGAAGGCGACGCGGACGCCGTTGGCCTCCTCGATCACGGGCGCGCGGGCTTCCTGGATGTTGGCGCCGACGCCGGCCACCTGCAGGCCAGCGCCCTTCAGCGCGTCGATCGTGTCGAAGAAGCCGTCGCGTCCCCAGTCCATGCAGTGGTTGCCGCTGAAGGACACCACCGTGAAACCCGCGTCCTTCAGGGCGTCCGCCGTCGAGGCCTTGGCGCGGTGGGTGTGACGCACCTGGGGGAGGCGCGCGCCGCGTTCAGTCAGGTTCACTTCCAACTGGCAGAAGGCGATGTCGGCCTTGCGGATCTCGTCGCGCACCAGGGCGAAGCACTCGCGCGGATCCTCGCGATCGGGACCGATGTCGGCCACGGCGTAGAGGCGGGCCGTCATGACGGGCGACCGCCCAACGCCCGCTCGTTCGGATCGCGTCGGCGATGGCCGATCATCGAGGTCCTCCCACCGGCGTTGATCGCCGAGAATGTTATTTTGGCATACTGTTTATGATGTAAATCATTGTCAATCGCCCCTTGAGGCGAGGGCTCTCGGGCGCCGTCGCGATAACGCTGTTACGGAAAAATCGAAAGTACGGGTTGAACTCGTATTGTTTGCAAAACATACTGTTTTTGCGGCGATCCATTTCGGGCCGCGAAAACCATGACGGATCGACGGCCTCCGCGCCGTACGAGCCGCGAGGGAGGGCGCATGAGGAACACGCGAGTTCCGTCACGCCAGGTTTGTGTCTCAAGCCTGGCTTTGGCGATCGCCATCGGATCGGCCGCTTCGGCCGTCCAGGCTCAAACCAAGGATCGGAAGGACGACGACGTCGTCGCCGAGGTCGTCGTCACGGGCACCCGCATCCGCGGCGTCGCGGCGGTCGGCTCGACGCCGGTCACGCTCAATCGAGACCAGATCGTCGCCAGCGGCGCGACCACGGCGTCGGACCTGCTGCGCAAGGTGCCCCAGGTGCTCGGACTGGGACCGTCGGCGGTCGCCACCTCGGCCCAGAACGGCGCGGCCAACGCCACGCGCGGCTCTGGCGTCAATCTGCGCGGCGTGGGCGTCAACGCGACCCTGCTACTGTTCGACGGCAATCGCTTCCCGGCGGCTGGCACGCAGGGGCAGTTCATCGACCCGTCGGTGCTGCCGTTCATCGCGCTCGAGCGGGTGGAGGTGGTTCCAGACGGCGCCTCGGCGATCTACGGCTCGGACGCCGTGGCCGGGGTGGTCAACCTGATCCCGCGCAAGAACTTCAACGGCGCCGAAACCAGCGTCCGCGCCAGTTTCGCCGATGGCTACAAGACCAGTCAGATCAGCCAAGTCCTCGGACACCGCTGGGAAACCGGTTCGGCCATGCTGGCCTTGGAGCACACGCACAACAGCGCGCTGGAGGGGCAGTCGCGTGACTTCTACACCTCCGACCAGCGCGCCCGTGGCGGCCGCGACTATCGCAGCACCCAGTGCAGCCCGGGCAACATCGTCATCGCCGGCGTCAGCTACGCCATCCCGAGAGGCGGGGTGACGGCGGCCAACGCCAGCAGCCTGACGCCAGGCACGAGCAACGCCTGCGATAACCTCAGGCTCAACTACATCATCCCCAAGCAGACCAAGAACAACGTGCTGCTCAGCCTGCGCCAGGAGGTCACGCCGAGCATCGACCTGTTCGGCCTGGGCTACTATTCGCGCCGCACGGTGATGAACCGAAACGTCGTGACGGCCTCGCTGAGCGTGCCCAGCACCAATGCTTTCTACGTGCGTCCGCCGGGCGCGCCCGCCGGGACGTCCGAGACGGTCAACTACTCGTTCGCCGACGTGTTCGGGTACAACTACGTGCCCAGCGTTTCATCCTCCTACGAGATGAGCGTCGGCGCCGAGATCCGCCTGCCCAAGAGCTGGAAAGGCAAGGTCACCGCCAGCTACGGTCGGTCGGACGACGTCAACAAACAGCGCACCAACTACTACACGGCCGGCGGCGTCGCCGCCCTGGCCAGCGGCAACCCCGCCACGGCGCTCAACGTCTTCGGCGGGGCCACGAGCCCCGATGTCATCGCCTTGCTGAAGACGGGCTCGTTCGTGATCCAGGGGCGCACCGGTCTGGAGTCCGTCACGGCGCAGGCCGACGGCCCCTTGTTCGACCTGCCAGGCGGAACGTTGCGCCTGGCGGTCGGGGGCGAGACGCGCAACGAGCTCCTGGTGACCAACCTCTTCAGTGGAACGACGCGTGCTCCCGTCTCGGCGTACAGCCACGCCGATCGCGACGTGCGGGCGGTCTATGGCGAGCTGTTCGTGCCGCTGGTCGGATCGGGTAACGCCCTGCCGCTGGTCCAGCAACTGAACCTGTCGTTGGCGGGCCGCTATGAGGATTACAGCGACTTCGGCTCGACCTCGAACCCGAAGGTTGGACTGACGTGGCAACTTGTCGACGGGCTGACGATCAAGGGCAGCTACGGCAAGTCCTTCCGCGCGCCCAGCCTGGCGGAGAACAGCGCGATCGGCGGCGGGGCGGGGCTCTACGGCGATACCCTGCCGTGCGCCACGGGAACCTGCTACGGCATCGGCATCGCCGGCGGCAATGTGGACCTCAAGCCGGAGAAGGCCACCACCTGGTCGACCGGCGTGGATTGGCGACCGGCGGCCGCGCCGACGCTCCACGCCAGCCTCAGCTACTTCTCGGTGGACTATCGCAACCAGATCGTGGCTCTGCGCGGCACGTCGGGCCTGCTGACGCTACCCTACTATTCGCCCTATGTGACCTTCAACCCGACCCCGGCCCAGATCGCGGCCCTGCAGGCCAAGTACGTCACGAACACCACGATCAATGTCGGGGCGGTGACCTACATCCAGGACGGCCGTCGACAGAACCTCGGCGCCAGCAAGATCGAAGGCCTGGATTTCGCTGTCGACTACGGCTGGGAGACCGACCTGGGCTCGTTCGAGGCCAGCGTCACGGGCGAGTACTTCACCAAGTTCACCTTCTCGCCGGTTCCAGGCGTCGCGCCGATCGACGTGGTCGACAAGATCAACTACCCGCAGAGTCTGCGCGGACGCTTCGCCCTCGACTGGGAGCGAGGCGGCTGGATCGCTCACGGCGCGATCAACTACGTCAACGGCTATGACAACAACACCGTCACGCCGGTGCAAAAAGTCGAGTCCTACACGACGGTCGACCTGCGCCTAGCCTATCGGATCGATTCCGAGCGCGGGCTTCTGAACCGCGTCACGTTGGCGCTCGAAGCTCAGAACCTCTTCGATAAGGGGCCTCCCTTCGTCGATATCAGCGGGGGCTACGACTCCCAATCGGCCAGTCCGATTGGTCGCCTGATCGGCTTGAGCGTGACGAAGTCATGGTGATGCGCGGCCTCGGCGGCGTTGGTCTGGCGAGTGTTCTCGCGCTGACGGCGGCTTGCGCCGATCAGCCGAGAGCGCCGTCGCGGGCCCTTGCCGCCGAGGCCGCCGTCGACGCCTGCGTCGCGCTGCGCGACTTCAAGGGACGGGGCGTTTCGGTGACGGCGGCCACCGCCGTGACGCCCAACCCGACCTGGCTGGCGCCGGCCCAGAGCTTCTACAAAGGTAAGGCGTCCAAGCCCTTTTGCCGGGTTGAGGGCGTGATCGCGGGGCGGGTCGGCTTCGAGCTTTGGCTGCCGGCGCCCGAAGCCTGGAACCGCCGCCTGTTGGGCGCCGGGGTCGGCGGAGACGCCGGGATCTACAACTACGCCGACCTGGGGCGCGGCGTGGACGCGGGCTTCGCGGCCGTCACCACCGACAGCGGCCATAAGGCGACCAACGCCCACTGGATGCTCGATCGCGACGCGGTCGACGACTACACCCACCGCGCCCAGCACCTGACCAACCAGGCGGCTCGCGCCTTGATCCAGGCCTACTATCGTCGCCCCCCGGCCTACGCCTATTTCCTGGGATGCTCCGGGGGCGGCCGTCAGGCGCTGAAGGAAGTTCAGGACTATCCCGGCGACTATGACGGCGTCGTGGCCGGCGCGCCGGGCCCCAACATGCCGCCGCTTTCGGCTCGGATGATGTGGCAAGGCCTGCGCGCCCAGCGCGATCCGGCGGGGGCGATGACCGACTCCGACTGGTCCCTGGTCGCCAAGTCGGCCGTTCAGGCTTGCGACCTCGATGACGGACTGGCCGACGGCCTCGTTTCAAACCCCTCCACCTGTCGCTTCGACCCGGCGTCGCTGCTCTGCCGATCCGGCGGCGCCGAAGCCTGCCTGACGCCGGCCAAGCTGGCCACCGTCCGCGCGACCTACGCGCCGCTCCGCGACGAGACCGGCGAAGCGGTCGACACCGGGATGTTTCCCGGCGTGCGCACCCGGCCTGGACCGCCATCGCCTCTGTTGCGGGCGATGTTCGCGGACGGCGCCCACGGCGATCCGAACTGGAACGCGGAGACCTTCACGATCGCCGGCGATTTGGCCCTGGCGAAACAGCGCCTGGGAAACCTCTGGACCAACAAGACCGACCTGAGCGCGTTCAAGGCCGGGGGCGGAAAGCTCTTGATCTATCAGGGTTGGCTCGACCCCTCGGTGATCGCTCAGCAGAGCCTGGAATATTACGCCAGCGTCGAGGCGCGCATGGGCGGACCGGCCAGGACGCGTTCGTTCGCCCGCCTGATGATGGCGCCGGGCGTCTATCACTGCCAAGGCGGGACCGGACCCGATCGGTTCGGTGGTTCGGCCTCTCCCGAGCCGATCGGCGACGCCGATCACGACGTGCTCGGCGCCATGGTGGCCTGGGTCGAGACGGGCAGGGCGCCCGAGCGAGTCATCGCCAGCCAGGTCGAAGACGGTCGCGTGATCCGCCAGCGGCCGCTCTGTGTCTGGCCCAAGCAAGTGATCTATCAAGGCGGCGACCCGAACAACGCCGGGAGCTTCCGGTGCGGCCCGCCGACCAAGCCTGGGAACCCGTGATGCGCGTACCGCTTGTCTCCGTCCTCGCCGCGGCGTTGATCGCCAGCGCCGCCTCCGCCGAGGAGACGCGCGGCCCGTTGCCCGGCGGGGGCGATTGGGTTGTCGAGGCGCCGGGCAACTGGAACGGCACGGTCCTGCTCTACAGCCACGGCTATTCGCCCGTGTTGCGCCCGGCCGAAAGCGCGCCGAGGGGGCAGCGCGAAGCCTATCTCGCGCAAGGCTACGGACTGGCCGCCTCGTCCTATTCACAAGCTGGCTGGGCGCTGGAGCAGGCCCAGGTCGATCAATGGACCGCGCTCGACGCGTTCGTGGCCCGCTACGGAAAGCCCAAGCGGGTGATCGCCTGGGGCGACTCCATGGGCGGGCTGACGAGCATCGCGCTGGTCGAGCGACATCCCGAGCGGCTGGATGGGGCGCTTGCGATGTGCGGTTCGGTGTCGGGCGTCCTGGGCATGATGAACACCGCCCTGGATGGCGCCTTCGCCTTCAAGACCTTGCTGGAGCCTGGCCCGGATTTGCGGCTGGTCGGGATCACCGATGATCGCGCCAACGGCGCGGCCGCCCAGGCGGCGCTGAACGAGGCGATGAAGACGCCTCGCGGCCGCGCCCGCGTGGCGCTGGCCGGCGCGCTCGCCCAACTGCCCGGCTGGACCGATCCGGCTTCGCCCAAGCCGGCGGAGGACGATTACGAGTCCCAACTTGATCAGCAGGCCAAGGCCTTCGTGATGGGCGTCTTTCTGCCCCGCGCCGATCAGGAGCGCCGGGCGGGCGGGGTGTTCTCCTGGAACACGGGGATCGACTACGCCCGGCAACTGCGGATCAGCGGACGTCGGCCGGCGGTCGAGGCGCTGTACAAGAAGGCCGGCCTCGACCTCGCCGATGATCTGGCGATCCTCGCCAAGGCTCCGCGGATCGCCGCCCAGCCCGGGGCGGTCGCCTACATGGCCGCCAATTACACGATCAGCGGCGACCTTCGCCGACCGCTGATGACGGTCCACAACATCGGCGACGGCATGACGGTGGTCAGCGCCAACGCCGCCTACGCGTCGGCGGTCAAGGCGCGTGGGCGCTCGGCCAACCTGGCCCAGGGCTTCATCGACAGCGCCGGACACTGTCTGTTCAGCGCGGGCGAGCGCCTGGCGGCGATCCACGCTCTGGAGGCTCGGATCGACACGGGGCGATGGAACGCGGCTCCGGCCACGCTCAATCGCCGCGCCGCGCGAGCCGGTGACCCCCAGGGGCGTTTCATCGCCTTCAGTCCCCCAGCGTTCGCGCGACCGTGCGCGCGCGGCGGCGCGTGCGTCGGCGCGCCGATCAGACCCAAGTAGGAGCGTTCATGTCCAAGCCTCTCCAACAGGATTTCGACGCGCTCGCGCCCGAGACCTTCGACAGTCCCTACGCCGTCTACGCGGACCTGCGGGCCAGGTGCCCTGTCGCCCATAGCGACGCCTGGGGCGGGTTCTGGGCGCTGATGGGCTATGAGGACGTGCGACGCGTGGCGGGAGATTCGACGGGATTCATCACGTCCGTGCAGAACGTCGTGCCGAAGGTCGCGTTCACCGGCCGCCGGCCGCCGCTTCATCTGGATCCGCCCGAGCACACGCCTTACCGCGCCGCGCTCAATCCGTTGTTCAACGCCGCCCGGATGGCGTCGCTCGAGGCGCCGACGCGGCGCATCGTGGTCGATTTGCTGGAGCCGCTGCTGGCCAAGGGGGAGGGGGATATCTGCGCCGATTTCTCGAGCCACCTGCCGATCCAGGTCTTCGCCCATTGGATGAACATCGCCGACGAGCAGGCCAGGGTGCTGAGCGAGGTGGGGCGCGACTACAATATCGCCGTCCAAGCCAATATCGACGACATCGTCAAAGCCGCCAGCCTGCAACTCTACGACATGGCCAAGGCGGTGGTCGAAGACCGTAAGGCGAAGCCCTTGGACCCCGCCACCGACGCCACGAGCGCATTGCTCGCCGTCCGGTACCAAGGACAGCCGCTGCCCGAGGCAATGATCATCGGGACGATCCGGCAGGTGCTCGTGGTCGGCATCATCGCCCCCACGGTGATGATCGGCAGCATCGCCGTCCACCTGTCGCGCGACCAGGCCCTGCAAGCCAGGCTCCGGACCGAACCCGCGCTCATTCCGGCGGCGGTCGAGGAGTTCCTGCGGCTCTATACGCCTTACCGGGGGTTCGCCCGCACCGCGGTCGGCGATGTGGAAATCGGCGGCCGCGCCATCGCGGCCGGCGAGCCGATCGCGCTGGTCTACGCCTCGGCCAACCGCGACGAGACCAAGTTCGAGAACGCCGACCAGTTCGTGCTCGATCGGCCCAATATCGGTGAACACCTGGCCTTCGGACGCGGCGCCCATAATTGTCCCGGCGCGCCGCTGGCGCGGCTGCAACTTCGCGTCGCGCTGGAGGAATTGCTGGCCCGCACCGAAGGCTTCGACCTGAATGGCGAGATCCGCCCGACCCGCTTCCCGGAGATCGGCGTCCTGTCCGCGCCCATGGTCTTCACCCGATCGGAGGCCGCCCGATAAGGCCGTGATGCTGAGGAAGGTCCCGGCTTGGCCGAGGGGGCCGCTCCCCCCGCACCGCGTCCATCCTCGCGGACGGCGACCGTGCGTCGAGGGACTTGGAGCGGGCGGGGGGAATCGAACCCCCGACATTCAGCTTGGGAAGCTGAAAAAATCGAGGTTTCATGGCGTCGCGCAACGTTGCTAGCTGTCGCCAGGCTCAAATAACCTATTGCAATAAAAGCATTTTCGTAGATGTCATCCAGTGCGGGCCGTTGCGGTGAGTTTCAGCTCTCCGGGACAACGCCGGGACAACGGCGCCGCATTTCGTTCTGGATCGCGTCGAGAAGCCCATGCCCAACCTTACCCAAAAGCTCATCGAGAGCCTGAAGGCCACGGACAAGATCCAGAGCCTTCCGGACAGCGCGATGAAGGGGCTTGAGCTCTACGTCACCAAGACGGGCGTGAAGACGTTCTCGGTTCGCTACACCCTTCCCGACGGAACACGTCGGCGCATGACGCTGGGGCGCTGGCCGGTCCTCACCCTGGTGGACGCCAGGGAGATGACTCTCGACATCCTCAATCAGGTAGCCAAGGGCAAGGATCCAGCCGTTGCCAAGAAGGTTGGCTCGGCCGAGGCGCGGGCCAATCAGGTGAAGACCGTTCGTGACCTCGGTGAGGCTCTGATCCAGGCATCGACGCTCAAGGGCGTGCGTCCTTCGACGCTCACCTATTGGAGCTGGTTGATGAAGAAGCACATCAACCCGCGCGTTGGAGACCTCCGGACCACCGACCTGACCTCGAAGCTGTTGCGTCCCGTTTTGCGGGAGATCGGAGCGGACGCCGGGCCGGTCACCTCGAACCGGACGCTCACGGTCCTCAAGCGAATGTACAACTTCGCGGTCGATGAGGAGCTTCTAGAGGTGAGCCCCATCGCCAAGGTGAAGTTCGCCTTCAACGAAACGAGCCGTGACCGGGTCATCTCGGAAAGCGAACTGGCCGCCATCTGGCGCATCCTCGAACTGTCGAAGAACCCATCCCGGAATGGAGACCCTGAGCGGGATGGTCTCGGGGTTTCGGCGGCGATGGCGCTGGCGATCCAGCTTTGCGCCTTCACCTGTCAGCGCGGAAGCGAGGTGATCGGCATCCGCTGGGGCGAGGTCGATCTTGAGGCGCGGGCGTGGGTGCTTCCAGCGGCGCGGTCGAAATCCAAGAGGGAGAACGTGGTGCCGCTGAGTGATAGCGCCCTCGCGGCCATCCGGGATGCCTACAGGCTTGCGGAAGCTCGATATGGGCGTTCGCTTCTCGCTGGTGACGCCTTGTTTCCGTCGCCGCGTAGCCGTCGATCACCGGCGGAAGCGCAGGCAGGTACGGACATTCCGCCTGTCGAGCGGCTTAGCCTCAATCGCGCCATGGCGAGACTGACGCAAGCTGCCGGCGTAACCAATGCGACGGTTCATGACCTGCGCCGGACCGGCGCGACTATGATGGCATCGGAAAAAATCGGCGCGCTTGGCGAGATTGTCTCACGAATTCTCAACCACAGTGCGGCTGGGTACGGAGTGACCGGGATCTACAACCGCTACGGTTATATCGCTGAGAAGCGCTCTGCGCTTCAGGCGTGGTGTAAACTGATTGAGCAATTCGCAGATCTGGATAATGACGAACCGAAATCCCGCCATTCATAATCGCTACGCGGATAGCGAAGATGTTATAAACATTGATGTTGCGTTCAAGATATTTGCAACTGGGTCGTCATATATTGATCTAGAAGAATATCTTGGCGTTGAAAATGTATCATATATCAGGGGTATTCTGAAAAAGAACTATTTCGTGAATTTGTACTCAAACTATGGATACATACTGGCGTTTTTGGTTGCTATATTTGCATTGATATTAATTTTGCGGGGCGGCGATTATGAGGTTATCTATCTATTTTCGCTCGCTTCTCTAGCTGTGGTTTTTGCTGTTGCGATATGCATACAGATCTTTCCGCAGTTTCCGGCCGATGATGATCTTGTGAGCCAAAGCCCGCCAGCTAAGCGTGGCGCGATGTCTGTCTTAATTGAATTCAAGACGTTGCTGGCGAATGGAAGTGTTCTTGTTTACGAGAAAAGCGACAAGAACGTAAAAAATATAAGAAAAATAAGGAATTCGGATCGGTTTAAACAAGAATGTGGAGTGGTTTGGATAATAAAATCTATGTTTCCTGGCTTGCCGATTAAAACCCTCTTTGGAAAATTTATTGAGGGAAAGCTGGTGGTGCGCCGTGATGATGTAGTGCATAGGGTTGAAAATATAAAAAGTGTTTATGGTGATGATTACAGCATTTTATTGAGGGCGGTTTCGAACCCAAGGCAGATAAAATTGTTCAATTCTGCTGAAATTGATGCGCTGGAGAGAATATTCTCAAAGGTGGATCTCATGGATAATCCATCTGTGGTCATATTTAAGATATATCGGATGCACCTTCATTTGAGATCTCAAAATAAGCGGTACTCTGCTGCGGATATTGGTGCGGCTTGTGATTACGACCCCGCGAGGGTCGAGAAGGTTCTTCGGGGTAAATATCCCGCTCTCTCGAGAAGGTTGAAGCAGGCCGTCGAGCGAGCTTCCGTTCCACCTCAAACCGCTCCACGGCTTGGTTCGGGGGGGCGACCTCCTCAACCAGGGGGCCAGAGCCACTATCCGGTTAAGGCGTGTTTGCATCGTCGCTGACGGGAGGAGAGCTCCGCGTGTCAGGCGGGGGCAATCCTGGAACCGATCGAGGCCCATGAGCAGCCGCTCAACATCATCATAGATGGGTGGAATGCGGTCCTTATGGCTAGTCGCCAAAGGCCTCTGCATCAAACGGGATGGATGGACCTAGCGCTGTAGCGAACTTTTCACCCAAGCAAACGGAATGGGCGAATAGCTCTTGGGCTGGTGGATCTTTACTAACCCACATCGCCACCAATGCGATGGAAACCGCGCCGATATCGGACTCGGGGATCGCCTGTTCGCAGAAACAACAGATCGCCAAAGCGCCCTCCATGGATCGGGGCAACCTGTCATTCGCGAGCCGTAGCTGCAATGTCCGTCTAGGGTAGTGAGCCGAACTTCGGGTTGAGCATAGCTAATGCGGCGGCCTATCATCGGGCATGGCTGACGTGGTGGAAATTACGATCCAGGCGAGCGGGGCCGGCTGGGCGGACTACGTGCTGGTCCTTGGTTCTCAAACCTTCAGCATGGATGGCGTGAGCTATTGTTCCGACGCGCTGGGGGATCTGCTGCGTGCGGCATTGCAACTGGCGGCGGGCGGCCGCGAAGCGAACTGCGCCTTTGATCGCGAGCCCTACGAGTGGCGGCTGAACCTCCAAGTCGACGTGGACCCTGAGCGTCTGTTTCTGCGCGTTTTGGAGTTTCCGGATTTTCAGAAGCAATCTCCGACTGAGACGGGAGAGGTCTGCTTTCGAGGTGAGTGCGGGACGCGTGATTTCACCTTGGCCGTTGAGCGCGCGGCAGTCGCCCTGCTCAATGAAAAGGGCGATGCTGGCTACCGCGATTGGTGGAACATGCCATTTCCAAGCGCCGCTCTGAGAGCGCTCCAAGCCGCCCATGCTGGCGACTGATATGGGTGGGAAGCCGCCACGGGATAGCGCCGCTTCCTGGAACGGGTTACCGATGGCGACATGCTCTCCAGGTTGATCAGCCTTATCTTTCACAGAACGAAAGCTCCCGCCCGGGAGGACGATTTCGATGTAGACGCATTCATTGCCTCTACCTCGCCGCTGACATGGGAAGACGTGTCCCGAAAACTAGCGGCTCTATCCCGCGCGCGTCCCGAGGATGTCATCCATGTCGGGCCAGAACTCTGCGCGCCCCTTTTCCGCCAGTATACCGACGCGCGACCCCGTGCGATGGCGCTAATGCGCCAGCATCCTCGCCTTGCCTGGCTGCTGATTTTCCACTCGAACGGAAGAGTTCGCGAGCCTGCGCTGCGAGCGCTGACCGAGCCGCCCGCGACGGCTTCGGAGTTCATCGCCATCACCCTACGGCTCAACGATTGGGTTTCGGTCGTTCGAGCCTCAGCGCGCGAAGCGGCATCCCGGCTTTTTCCGCTCACCTCTCCCGACGTCGTGGCCGCCGCTGCGCCATATCTCTTAGCCCGGCGCTTCATGTGGACCCGTTGGGACGATGAATCCGGCGTCCTGGACGACGCGCTGGCGAGACCCGATGTCGCCGAGCACCTCAGTGGGAGCATAGGTGAGCTCAGAACTGGCCCAGGCGGGAGCATCTTGAGAATGGCCGCTCGATTTCCGTCGCTAGATCCTTACCTGCCAGACTTGGTCCGGCACGCGCGACATCCGTCGGTAAGAGCGGTGGCTCTCGATATGCTCGTCTCCGGCCAAGCTCGCTGGACGACCGGTTTTGATTGGGCATGGGTCGACAAGACGTATGGAATCCGGAAGCGAGTAGCGGTGACCGCTACCCGGCCCCTCAGCCGAACCCACGACGTCGAAACCTTGATCCGCGATGCGCTCACGGATCGCTTTGCGGCGGTTCGTAAGGTCGCCGCCGATGCCCTCTACGAAAAACGGGGGACCATCGGCGACGCCTTGATGCTCGCCAGATCGATGCTCGGCGATCCAAGCCGCGCGGTAAGAGAGCGAGCGGAGTTTCTCGTCCGTCGCCTTTCGGAAGCACACTAGACGTCCGTTCAGGGTCGAAAGCGGGAAATGATACCTGGCCTGGAAGTTGACCTTCAACGTGTCCAACCGCATCGCGCGGACTGACCAGCAAGTTTGGTGTTGGCCGTCCAGTCGGCTGCCGCGGTGTGGTAAGTCATTGAATTTAAAGAAAGTCCGTTTTTGTCCGGAATGAAGCAGGGGAATCTGCCTCGATCCGGAGAAGTCTGACTTAATCCCCTAGCGGCTCCTATCCAGCACGTGACCCTCGTCGCACCCACTAGCGACATCAGGTCACCACATGAACCTTCTCACTTCCTCGCAGGTGATGCAGATCACCGGTATTGGCTGCCGTTCCACCCTTTGGCGGGCGGTCAGGGCCAATCGGTTTCCGTCTCCACTTGTCCTCGGCGCCAGGAGCATCCGCTGGCGCGTTGACGAAGTGGAGGGCTGGATCAATTCCCGCCCTCGTCGTCAGTATCTGTCTGGCCAGACCTCAAGCGCCTGCGGCGCCCCGCGCGACGCATTCGACAACTCGGGGGAGGGCTGACCATGAGCCTTCCCAAGCCTTCGCCTGAACTCAGCCGCCGATTTGCCGCCGCCAAGTTCATTTGGATCCGCAGTGTCGCCTCGGATCCCTCGGTTGGCGGTCTAGCCTGTCGCGTTGCGGCAATTCTGCTGGACTTCTTCCAGGTAACCGACGCCACGGCCTGGCCATCTCAGCAGTTGCTCGCCCGTCATGCTGGCGTTACCCCGCGAGCCTTGCGTGACGCGATCCGTCGGCTTGAAGTCGCCGGCTATCTCACGGTTACGCGGCCGGGCCGTAACCGAGTGAACCGCTATCGCCTGACGTTACCCACAGAACCATCCACAGGGGCGGGCCGGCGGGCTTTCGGGAGGAAAAATGGCGCGCGGAACGCGACGCAGAATTTCCCCCGAATCCTTGAACAGAATCCATCCCCCCTTGCCCCCCAAGCGCCCATTACGCCCGAGGTCCGCGAGGCGATCCGCGACGGAATGAACGACCTGATTGGCAAGCTTGGCGGTCGCCAAGCCGATCGGGCGAAAGGAGAGGGGAATGTCTGAGTTCAACGCGGACCACGACTTCGGCCCTCCAGCTCTCCCGGCTGGCACTCCTTCCGGCGCTCAGCGGCGGACGGCTGAGTTCGACTTCGACGCCAATGTCGAAGCCGCCAAGCAGGATGCTGAAGCCGCCCAACTAGCTTTGTCGATGACCCAGATCCTGGGCGCTCAGCACGAGATCAAGGCCGCTCTCCAGCGCTTCGATGTCGTGGCTGCCACTCGGGAGAAGAACGAGGCGCAGCGCGCAGCCGCCCTGTCCAAGTTGCTGATCAGCCCTGCTGATCTCGCCAAGGCTGCCTACGCCGGCGCCCAGTCCGGCATGGCGGGAATTCTGAACGAGGTTGTTCAGCGGGTCGAAGGAACGGGGCGCAGCATCGCGGCGGTCGAGGAGCGAATGCGGCGTGACGACCACAGACGCGACGGGGAGAGGCGTCGATGGGTAAACGCCGCGATGTATTCCGCCATTGGCGGCGCCGTCGCCATCCTCGTGGCGGGCGTCGGCGGCTACATCGTCGGAAGGAACGCGGGGGCGGCTAACGGCTATGCCATCGCGCGTGATGAGATCGCCGCCGTGAGCTGGGCGAATACCGCCAACGGCGTGTTCGCTCGCCAGCTCGACCGCGACGGCTCACTGCAACAGATACGCGATTGCTCAGGGCAACAGTGGCGGATCCAGAAGGTGAAGGGCCGGCGCGTCTGCTTCGCTGGCGATGCGCCTCCTGGGCAGTCGCTCCAAGGCTGGTACGTGCCATGACCCAGGTCATCGGCCGTACACAGCCAGGCGGGGTCCAGCGTCATGACGCTGGCTGGGGCGTGGGGCGAGTAGCCCCATTGCCGCGCAGCGGCAGGGTGCAGGGGCTCCGCCCTTGCCGCACGCATTGGGCACCAATGCTAAAGTGCGCCCTTGGTCCTTCCGGCCCTTCGGGTGAGCCAGCGCGAAAGCTTCTGGATGGGAGGGCGCCGCTGTGACCCCAGCCCAAGAGCGTATCGAAAAGGCTCGCCGTAAGGTCGCCCAGGCCCAAGCCAGGCTCGAAGCGATCGCCGCCCGCGCCAACGCCCTCGAGCGAAAAGCCGACACCCGCCGGAAGATCATCCTCGGGGGCCTTTTGCTCGACGCCGCTGGCAAGGACGCGAGGTATGCCAGCGTCCTAACGGCTCTGATGCAGCGCATTGGTCGTGAAGCCGATCGCCGCCCGTTCGCCGGTTGGTCGCCGCCGTCACCGTCGAGCACGGACTAGCAGGCAAGCCATGTCGATCTTTCACCTAACGGTGAGGTCGGTCTCTCGCGCCTCGGGCCGCAGCGCAGTCGCCGCTGCGGCCTATCGCGCTGGGGAGCGCTTGACCAACGACCGCGACGGCCGAACGCACGACTACACGAACAAGCCGGTCGTGGAGGCCTTCATCCTCGCGCCCCCGGATGCTCCAGAGTGGTCACGCGACCGCGCCCGACTCTGGAACGCCGTGGAGGTGGCGGAGAAGCGCAAGGACGCCAAGGTCGCCCGCGAATATGAACTGGCGCTTCCCGCCGAGGTGGACGCCGCTGGACGCCGGCGCCTGGCGGAGACTTTCGGCTGGCGTCTGGTCGAGCGCTATGGCGTCGCGGTTGACGTGGCGATCCACCCGCCCAGCGAGGAGGGCGATCAGCGCAACCACCATGCTCATCTTCTGACGACCACCCGGGCTATCGGGCCAACTGGTCTCGGGGCCAAGACCCGCGTGCTCGATGTCTCAAGCACCGCCTCCGTCGAGGTTGAAACGCTCCGGGAAGGCTGGGCGGATCTGGTCAACCAGGCGCTGGCGCGGGCCAACGTCCATGAGCGCGTCGATCACCGCAGCTTTGAGCGACAGGGTAAGGCGATCGAGCCGACGATCAAGCTGGGGCCGATCGTGAGCGCAATAGAGCGGCGGGCGCGGGCGAGGGGAGGGGCTGGCGCTAGTATCCAGTCTGTTACGGAGCGCGGACGGTTCAACGCCCTGCTGAAAGAGATGCGCAGTTTGTCGGCCTATATCGAGCGTGGGCGGTCGTTCTTGGAAGCCGAGCGTGGAAGGTTCCTGGCGACAGCGAAGGAGATAGTGCAGTCGCCTGTAGCGAAGTTGCGTCGCGCCGTCGGTCAGATCGGCTGGGGTAACGGACGTGAGGGGTTGTCACGGCCAAAGCTGGAAGAGCAACGAACGAGGGGGAGAGGGCTTGAGCGCTAGCGCCAGTGTTCCTGCTGCGAACTGGGCTGGGTTGTCGTCACCCGACACCACCTGAGAAAGGCGGCCTTGCACCAGGATGGCGGAGGCTACTCAAACTGACGCCGCTCTGGCTTCTAAGCGTCCCTGACACCTTGTGATTTACGATGTTTCTTGCTCAGGTGGCGCCGAAGGTGGAGGGGCTACCATTGGGCATTGTGAATAGCGTTCCTAAACGCTCGGCGCGATGCGTCACGCTGCGATGAGCAGTTCGAGCTTCAGCGAACGCGACATCTGCACCAAGTTCATTACTCCCGCTTTGGTCGCGGCGGGCTGGGACCTGACGGCGCAGATTCGCGAGGAAGTCAGCTTCACCAAGGGCCGCATCATCGTGCGCGGCAAGCTAGTCACGCGGGGCAAATCCAAGCGCGCCGACTATGTTCTCTACTATAAGCCCAACATTCCCCTGGCCATCATCGAGGCCAAGGACGGTGCGCACAGCGTTGGCGACGGCATTCAGCAAGCCCTGGACTACGCCGAGACGCTGGACATCCCATACGTCTTCTCCTCCAACGGCAGCGGCTTCGTCTTCCACGATCGCACGGGAGCCAGCGCCCAGAAGGAGACGAACCTTCCGCTGGGCACATTCCCATCTCCGACCGACCTGTGGTCTCGCTATGCAGCCTGGAAGGGCTTCTCGGACGACGCCGAAAAGGTGGTCCTCCAGGACTACTTCGACGATGGCAGCGGCAAGGCCCCTCGCTACTACCAGCTCAACGCCGTCAACGCGGCGATCGAGGCCATCGCCAACGGACGTGACCGGGTGCTTCTGGTCATGGCGACGGGCACCGGCAAAACCTACACCGCGTTCCAGATCATCTGGCGTCTGTGGAAGGCCAAGCGGAAGAAGCGGATCCTGTTCCTGGCCGACCGGAACGTCCTGATCGACCAGACGATGGTCAATGACTTCCGGCCGTTCGGTTCGGCGATGGCCAAGCTCTCCTCGAAGTCGAAGACCATCGAGCGCAACGACGGCACGACGGTGGATCTCGTGACCGCCATTGGCGCCAAGCGGCGGATCGACACCTCCTACGAGATCTATCTTGGCCTCTACCAGGCGATCACCGGGCCGGAAGAAGCTCAGAAGCTCTACAAGGAGTTCTCCCCGGACTTCTTCGACCTGATCGTCATCGACGAATGCCATCGCGGCAGCGCGGCGGAGGACTCAGCCTGGCGCGAGATCCTGAACCATTTCTCGTCGGCGACGCAGATCGGCCTGACCGCTACCCCCAAGGAGACCGAGTACGCCTCCAACACCGACTATTTCGGCGAGCCGGTCTATTCGTACTCTCTGAAGCAAGGCATCCGCGACGGCTTCCTGGCCCCGTACAAGGTCATCAAGTGCCACATCGATCTCGACGTCGAGGGTTACCGGCCAGAGAAGGGAACCGTCGATCGCGACGGCGAGGAAGTCGAAGACCGGATCTACAACGCCAAGGACTTCGACCGCACCCTGGTGCTGGATCAGCGCACCAAGCTAGTCGCGTCACGGGTCACGGAGTTCCTGAAGGCGAGCGGCGACCGCTTTCAGAAGACGATTGTCTTCTGCGTCGACGAGGAACACGCCGCCCGAATGCGCCAGGCCCTGATCAACGAGAACAAGGATCTCGTCGACCAGAACGCCAAGTACGTGATGCGCATCACCGGCAGCGATCAGGATGGCCAGGCCCAGCTCGGCAACTTTATCGATCCGGAGTCGCGCTATCCGGTGCTCGTCACCACCTCGCGGCTGCTCTCCACGGGGGTGGACGCTCAGACCTGCCGGCTAATCGTTCTGGACCGTCCGGTCGGCTCAATGACCGAGTTCAAGCAGATCGTGGGCCGGGGTACGCGGGTCCACGAGGACACCAAGAAGTACTATTTCACCCTGATGGACTTCCGGGGCGCGACCAACCATTTCGCCGACCCCGAGTTCGATGGCGAGCCAGTGCAGATCTATAAGCCTGGCGACTTCGATCCGATCACGCCTCCAGACGATGTCCCGCCGATCGACGAGGGCGAAGACGGCATTCCACCCGAGCCGGGTCCTGATGAGGTCGTCATAGACAGGCCTGACATCACGCTCACCGACGGCTTCGCGGAGAAGCAGAAGAAGGTCTATGTCGACGGCGTCGCCGCTAGGGTGATCTCCGAGCGCATCGAATACCTCGACGCCAGCGGCAAGCTGGTCACCGAAAGCCTGCGGGACTACACCCGCAACACGCTGCGCAAGCACTACGCGTCTCTGGAGGCCTTCCTGCGGCGCTGGAACGCGACCGATCGCAAGCAGGCCATCATCGACGAACTGGCCGAAGAGGGCCTGTCCCTAGACGTGCTGAGCGACGACGTCGGCAAGGATCTCGATCTCTTTGATCTGATCTGCCACGTCGCTTTCGATCGCCCGCCACTGACCCGCCAGGAGCGCGCCGCCAACGTCCGCAAACGCGACGTCTTCACCCGCTATGGTGACCAGGCCCGCGCGGTTCTAGAGGCCCTGCTGGCTAAGTATGAGGACGAGGGGCTGCTGAATCTCGACGATCCCCAGGTGCTGCGAATCTCGCCATTCGACCAGATGGGGACGCCGCTGCAATTGGTTCGGCAGTTTGGATCGCGTGAGAAGTTCGAGAGCGCAGTGCATGAACTCCAAGCCGCGCTCTATTCCAACGGTGCCTGACAATGTCAGGAATTCAGATTGTCCGCTTCGAAGCGACGGCGGACCAGATGCGCCAGCTTGTCGTCGCCCACCGGGAGAGTTTTCCGAAGACCGAGCAAATCGAGCTCGAAGCGCTCAGAGCCCTAGAAGCAGGATTGGCCCGCCCCCTGGCGATGGCTTTGATCGAAAGCGTATGCGCTTGGGGCAACTACGCGGGTATTGCAGGGCGCGTGCGCGTCAGGAACTCAGCAAGCGAAATTTCCGCTCGCCTCAGCGAAGCGATTGAGCGGTCAGACCAAGGACGCTTTGGCGAAGGCGTGAATTGCATTGCGGAGTTAAGGGGGCTGGGGTTCTCGTTTGCCTCTAAGGTCCTGCGGTTTCTGAGGCCCGATCACGCTGTGGTGTTGGATAGCGTCATCAGCGAAGGTTTGGGCTTTGCGCGCAACGTCGCTGGTTATGACGCCTTCCGAGCGGAATGTGCGCGAATTGCGGATTTGCTGAACGCGCCAACCCAGCCTAATCCCGACCCGTCCAACCGAGCCTGGCGTCTTTTCGACGTCGAAATGGCGATCTACGCAAAGTTTCGAGGCCTCTAATCGTGTCCGTCCGTACCCTCGTCAAATCCATCCAGGACATCATGCGCAAGGACGTCGGCGTCGACGGCGACGCCCAGCGCGTGGGTCAGCTTTGCTGGATGTTCTTCCTCAAGATCATCGACGACCAGGACGAAGAGCTTGGGGTGCTCCGCAGCGACTACAGGTCCCCAATCCCTGATCACCTCCGCTGGTCAGCGTGGGCCGCGGACCCGGAGGGTATGACCGGCGAGGCGCTGATCGATTTCATCAACGACACGCTATTTCCCAAGCTCAAGACCCTGCCGCTCAGCGGCAAGCCCGGAGATCGCGCGCGGGTCGTTCGGGCCGTCTTCGAGGACGCCTACAACTATATGAAGTCTGGGCAGTTGCTGCGCCAGATCATCAACAAGATCAACGAGGTCGACTTCAACGATCTGGCTGAGCGCCAGCATTTCGGCGACGTCTATGAGCAGCTTCTCAACGACCTGCAGAACGCCGGCAACGCGGGCGAGTACTATACCCCGCGCGCCGTCACCGCCTTCATGGTCGATCGCATCGACCCGCGCCCCGGCGAGATCCTGTTCGACCCGGCCTGCGGCACAGGCGGCTTCCTGACCTGCTCGATCCGCCACATGCGCGAGCGCTATGTGAAGCGGCCAGAGGACGAACAGGCGCTGCAGGCTGGGCTGCGGGCGGTGGAGAAGAAGCCCCTGCCGCACATGCTGGCCACCACCAACATGCTGTTGCATGGCGTCGAAGACCCCAGCTTCCTGCGCCACGACAACACACTGGCCCGCCCGCTGATCTCCTGGGGCAAGGACGAGCGCGTCGATATCGTGCTGACCAACCCGCCGTTCGGCGGCAAGGAAGAGGACGGCATCGAGAACAACTTCCCCACCTTCCGCACCAAGGAGACAGCGGATCTGTTCCTCGCCCTGATCGTGCGACTTTTGAGCAAGGACGGCCGCGCCGCCGTGGTGCTGCCCGATGGCACTCTGTTCGGCGAGGGTATCAAGACCCGGCTGAAGGAACACCTGATGGAGGAGTGCAACCTGCACACCATCGTCCGGCTGCCCAACTCGGTGTTCAAGCCCTACGCCTCGATCGGCACCAATCTGTTGTTCTTCGAGAAGGGCGCGCCGACCAAGGAGACCTGGTTCTTCGAGCACCGCGTGCCGGAAAGCCAGAAGGCCTATTCGATGACCAAGCCGATCCGCCTGGAGCATCTGCAGCCCTGTATCGACTGGTGGGGCGGCCAGGACCGCGAGGGTCGCGAAGAAGGTCCCCAGGCCTGGCGGGTGACGATCGATGACGTCAAGGCGCGCGGCTACAACCTCGACTTCAAGAACCCGCACGCGGTGGCGGACGATCACGGCGACCCGGAGGCGCTTCTGGCCGACCTGGACGCCGCCGAGAGGGATGTCGCGGCCTTGCGCGACCAGCTGAAGGCGATCCTGGCTGAGGCGCTCGCCCGATGAACGCTGAGCGCTTGTTGCAGCAGTACGAACGGATTTCTGACGCGCCGGATGCGATCGCCCGCCTGCGGCGGTTCGTTCTGGATCTTGCTGTTCGTGGCAAGCTCGTGCCGCAGAGCCCCAACGATGAGCCCGCTTCAGAGCTACTGAAACGCATCGAGAAGGAGAAGGCGCGGCTGTTGAGGGCTGGAGAAATTAGGTGGGATAGGCCACTTCCACCTGTAAGCGGCGCTGACGCAATCATCGCACTACCGCCCGGGTGGCAGTGGGTACGTTTAGGCCGTTTGGCACAGATGGTCACGAGCGGATCAAGAGATTGGGCAAAGCACTACGCAAGTGAAGGTGCGATCTTTGTTCGTATGGGCAATCTTTCAAAAGATCACTATCGCCTTCGTCTCGACCATATCCAACGAGTTAAAGCGCCCGAGGACGGCGAAGGGACGCGAACAAGGCTGGCAGCAGGCGATATTCTTATTTCCATCACCGGCGAGGTGGGGATGCTCGGCCTGATCCCTGAGGGGTTCGGCGAAGCCTACATTAATCAGCATACGGCAATGGTACGCCCTATGCCTGAAATGCAGGGCCGATTTCTGCCTGAGTTGTTTCGCTCGCCATTCGCACAGGCACAGTTCAATGAACCGCAAAGAGGCATCAAGAACAGCTTTCGCCTGACCGATATTACGCAGTTCGTTGTTCCCCTTCCACCGCTGGCCGAGCAGCACCGCATCGTCGCCAAGATTGATGAGTTGATGGACCTGTGCGACCGGCTGGAGGCGGCGCGGGAGGCGCGGGAGGCTACGCGCGACCGGCTGGCGGCGGCGAGCCTTGCCCGCCTCGACACGCCCGATCCCGATGCCTTCAAAGACGACGGCCGCTTCGCCCTCGAAGCGCTACCCACCCTCACCACGCGCCCCGACCAGATCAAGCGCCTGCGCCAGGCCATCCTCAATCTCGCTGTGCGCGGAAAGCTCGTAGCTCAGGATACGAATGAAGAACCGGCTGTTGATGGGCTTCGGGCGGTCGAAGAATTGAAGGCTAAGCAGAGCATCAAGAAGCCCAAGAAGGTCGCGCCAATCGAGGACGCAGACAAATGGTGCGCGTCACCAAAGGGCTGGGTCTGGGCTCGTTGGGATCAAATCACGGACTGGATAACCTACGGCTTCACGCGTCCAATGGAGCATGTGAAGGAAGGCATTCCCATCGTTACGGGAAAGAACGTCAACGAGGGGCGTATCATCTTTGAAACTGCCAGCTTGACGCCTCTGCAATCGTTCAACGAACTTACCGAAAGCCGCAACCCGGTGATATTTTGATTACGAAGGATGGTTCCATCGGCAGAACTGCAATCGTCGAGCAAAATCATCTGCCCTTCTGTATCAATCAGAGCGTTGCAGTGATGTGGCTACGATCTTGCCACTTTGATCGGCGCTACCTGAAGCTTGTTCTGGACTCGCCCCAGACACAGGAGGTTCTGCTTGAGAAGACGGCAGGCGTTGCGATCAAGCACATCTCGATTACAGATCTGGGGAAAATGGTGTTTCCCCTCCCGCCGCTCGCCGAACAACACCGCATCGTCGCCAAGGTCGATGAACTCATGGCGCTGTGCGACCAGTTAGAGACGAGCCTCACCGCCACCGCCGCCACCCGCCGCCTCCTGCTTGACGCCTTGCTGGCTGAAGCTCTCGCGCCGGCGGACGCCCGCGAAATGGAGGCGGCGGAGTGAGCCGCGCTCCAGCTGCGCGGTGGTCCGGTACGCGGGGTGTTCAACGGCCCCGGCGAAGTCGCGTGTAACGTCTGCGGCGGCAGGCCTCCAACGGCCAGCACCCCGTTTAGCGCCGCCCCATAGCCATCCCTCCAGCCTAGCCGGTTCCCATGATCCCGCATCGCTTCAACGTCGAGTATCCGCAGCGGTGCCTCGCCCTGTTGGGCGCCATGGAACCCGAAGCACGCAACCAGGATCTCCTGGCGTCCTTCAGCCTGCTTGCGGCGGCCTCGGTCCTCGTCATTCCCTTTGAGCGCTTGAAGGAAAGTCACCCGTTCGAGCAGGACAGAGGAACTCGTCTGGCGGCGGCGATCCGTAAGCTCAAGAAACAGAGGTGGTCTGAAGCTTCCTTCTGGAAAGAGCATGGCCTGGGCGAATGGAAATTTTCGCGCATCGTGAACGATCCCAACCAAGTTGCGGAATGGACGGACGCGAATGGCCGTCGTTCGTTTTCGCCGGAGGCCAACGACATCGAACGCCGAACGGCTGACGATGTCCTGCGCGTCCTGCGTAACGCCTTGGCGCACGGCAACGTCGTCTATCTGGACGAGGCGGGATACGAGAGAGCGGGGGCGCCAGTGCGCTACCTCGCCTTCCTCTCCCGATACGAAGAGACCAAGGAAGAGCGCGAGAGGGCGGAGACCTATCGGCTCGTGGTGGTCAGCGACAAAGACTTCCTCGCCTTCCTGCGCCACTGGGCGGGCTGGCTGGCTAGTTTCGCACCCGATAGCGAATTGAACGAGGCCTCGTGATGCCCATTCGTAACGCCATTTGGACCGTCAGCGCACAGCCACAGCCGCTTGCGGAAGGTCGCCTCCCCAGCGAACGGGTGCTGGAGGATATGATCGTCGCCGCGCCTCGTATCTTGTCCGACGAGTGGATGCTGATCGGCCGTCAGGAACGCACCGGCTCGGGTGGGGTCATAGATCTGTTAGCGGTGGCGCCCGACGGCGCGCTGGTGCTGATTGAGCTGAAACGCGAGCGCACGCCTCGCGAAGTCGTGGCCCAGGCCATCGACTATGCGGTCTGGGTGGAGGGATTGGAGGCGCAAGACATCGCCGCCATCTACGGTCGCTTTGCGCCGGGACACGATCTCGCGGCTGATTTCCTCGCCCGCTTTGGCCAGGCGCTGGATGAAGACTCTCTGAATGAAAGCCATCAGATCGTCATCGTCGCGACGTCGCTGGACGACAGCAGCGAGCGGATCGTCGCCTATCTGAACAAGCGCGACATTCCCATCAATGTGCTGTGCTTCCAGATCTTTACGATCGGCGACCAGCAGCTGCTCAGCCGGTCCTGGTTACTCGATCCCGTTCACACCCAGGTTAGCGCGGCCGTCACCCCGACGGGGCGCGGCGCACGTGAGCGAGAGCCCTGGAACGGTGAGTTCTACGCATCCTTTGGTCATGGCGTCAGCCGCTCGTGGAACGAGGCTCGCCGCTACGGCTTCATCAGCGCCGGCGGTGGGGCCTGGTACAGCAACACGCTAAACCTTCTCAACATCGGTGATCGCGTTTGGGTGAAGGCTCCGGGCTACGGCTTCGTCGGTGTTGCTGAAGTAACCGGGCGCTCGCAGCCCGCCGATGAGTTTAGGCTGACGACAGAGCAGGGGGATCGCCCCGCGTCCGAGGTCCTGACCGAGGCGACCTATCATCGTGAATTCGGGAACGACCCGGAGCGGATGGAACACTTTGTCCCGGTGCGATGGCTGTACACGGTGCCGCTGGAGAAAGCGGTCAATGAGATTGGCCTCTTTGGCAATCAGAACACCGTCTGCAAACCGACTACCCCAAAGTGGCGCTCCACCGTTGATCGCCTCAAGGAACGCTGGCCGGGTGCTATCGTTGGCTGACGTCGGCGAAGGGTGGCGCGATGCGGGCTAGATTGTCGGCATCTATGCGTGGTTCAGGCAGGCGACAACCGCGTATAAGGCAGTAGGCCAAGCTCGGCTGCGTTTTTGAAAGTGTGCTTTCGAAACGATACGAAGCCGGGTCTCTCATGCCCTGTTCGGCGTGTGGGATCGTAATAGACCGACATGATTGTCTGAAGAAGCCGCTGAAGCGGAATATGCAGCTCCGCTCTGCAATCGACTGCGACGTACCGCGCTTTATTAGGCGGAGAGTCCTTGCTCCGCACTTTAAAGGCGCAGGTTTGCTCCATCACGGAAACTTCGTTGACCAAGGTGTCGAAGTCTTGATCTTCGTACGCCGCCTGCAGGCCGGCCAAGATTTCCCGATTGAGGGCCTCGGGATCTTCCTGATCAGCCGAGAAGGCGAATAGCGCTGTGCATGGAGAACGGCGATCACGCTCTGCACATAGACAAGCGGCGTTTCTGAGGGCGATCAGTTCCTTGCTTAGATCCCGGAGATAGAGAGTCTTCTTCACTGATATAATGCCCACTACCCCTTCGGGCGGAACAATGCAGAACTCCTCATATCGCTCGTAAACCGGGTAGGCATCGAAGTCGTAGATAATGATGTCTAACTGGGTGGAGTGCCGATCTTCATGGGCGAGCACGCGCTCGGTGTTGGAGATGCCGGTCTTCGTTGCGGGGCAGAGGATGAAACCGGAAACCGCCTGAAGATTGCCGGGCAAGTGCTTATTCAAGAATGTGCGTAGCAGTGACTCGATGAAGCGCCCCTCCTCACCACGGTGCGCTGCGCCCTTAGTCTTAGCGTTTGGGAGCAATGTCTCGATTACTCGATATCGTTCCTGCAGCGTCCTGGCCTCAATCTCGAAGAAGCTACGGACCCGGTGGCCCTTGCCAGCTTGGGCAATTGGATCATCGGTCTGGTCTGCCATGTTGCCTCTCGCTGCTTTGCTTCTGGCGTTACGCTGACCGAGCAGGTCGCGCAGCCCGCGCAGTCGGTCACTGAATGCCCGCTTCCTAAAAGGACGCCAAGGTGGACCTACGGCGCGATGGACCGCTGAGTCGCTGAGGGGCGAAAGTTCGAGAGTGTTCTTCGGGACAACGACGGGACAACGGCGGGGAAATGGATGCCGCAGAAGCACCAAAAAATCCGCTAAGTCATTGAAAAGCTTTGGAGCGGGCGGGGGGAATCGAACCCCCGACATTCAGCTTGGGAAGCTGACGTTCTACCTCTGAACTACGCCCGCCAAAGGGACGAACCGTTTAGCCCGGCTCGGGGCGGGGCTCAAGCGTCGGCGTGATTTGATTTCGGAGACGATCGCCTCAGGCGTCGGTCTCCGCGCCTTCGCCGCCGCCCACGCAGCGAGCCAGCATCTCGGCCAGGGCCGTGACCTCGATCGGCTTGGGCAGCACGTCGTCCATGCCCGCGGCGTGGTAGCTGGCGGTCTCCTGCTGGAGAACGCTGGCCGTGACGGCCACGATCGGCACGCGGCGGCGGCCCAGACGGTCCTCCTCCCGCCGAATGGCGCGGGTGGCCTCGACGCCGTCCATCACCGGCATATGGACGTCCATGAAGATCGCGTCCCAGGGCTGGCGACGCCAGGCCTCGACCGCCTCGCGGCCGTCGGCGGCGAAGCCGCAGGCGATGCCGAATGGCTCGACCAGGGCGGCGATGATCTCGCGGTTCAAGGCGTTGTCGTCGACAACGAGCAGGGTCGGGGGCTCTTCATCGCCGTCGGCGCGCGGCGGCGAAGCGTGTCGCGGGGCCTGTTGATCGACCGCCGGGCAAGGGATGCGGAGGGTGAAGGTCGAGCCTTGACCCGGCTGGGACGTCGCCGACATCTCGCCGCCCATCTTGGCGACCAGGCCTTGGCAAAGCGCCAGGCCCAGGCCGATGCCGCCGGCCGCGCGCTTGGTGGAGTCGTCGATTTGGCTGAAGCGCTCGAAGATGACCGCCATCTTCTCCGGCGCGACGCCGTCGCCCGTGTCGCTGACCTCTATCCGCAGGTCGTCGCCCGCGCCGCTGATCCGGCAATCGACGCCGCCTTCCTGGGTGAACTTCAGGGCGTTGTCGATCAGGACGCTGATCACCTGACGCAGGCGATCGACGTCGCCGAGCCGGGTTTCCGCCTGGCCCGCCTCCAGCTGCATGGTAAGCCGCAGGCCCCGCGCGTCGGCGGTGGGGCGATGCAGATTGTCCAGGGACTGGGCGAGGGCGGCGAGGTGAAACGGCCGAGGCTTCAGCCGCAGGTCGCCATCGTCCAGCTGGCAGAGATCCAGCACGTCGTCGATCATCATGCGCAGGCGCCTGGCCGCGCCCTTCATCTCGAGGACCTGCTCGCGCTGTTTCTTGTTCAAGGACGAACGCGCCAGAATCTGGCCGACGCCCAGAATGGCGTTCAGCGGCGTGCGCATCTCGTGGCTGACGGTGGCGAGGAAGCGCGACTTGGCCTCGTTGGCCCCTTGGGCGCGTTTGGTGGCTTCCTGAAGCTGGCGGGTGCGCAGCTCCACCCGCGCCTCCAGATCCTGATTGACGCTGTTCAGGTCGTGACTGCGGCGCGCCAAGGCCTCGACCAGATCGCGGTTCTGGTCACGCAGTTGGATGGAGTCGACCAGCAGGGCGTGATTGTTGCGATGGCCCGTCAGCATGACCAGCCAGAACGCGACGCCCAACACGCCCAGCGCCCGGTCCGGGCCTAGCAGCAGGGCCGCGGAAGCCGGGAGCAGGATCAGGGAGATGTAGATCCGCCCCGTCAGCTTCAGGGGCGACAAGACGCCGGTGGCGCCGCCCGCCAGGGCCGACAACACGACGATGATCACGAAGCGCGTGCGCTGGCTGTCGATCGGAAAACGCAGCCAGGCCAGGAGCGCCCACAACGCGGCGCTGATCAGCAGGCCGGCGGAAAAGGCGACGACGATCGCGTCCAGTCGCTTGGCGAGCGCCCCGCCCTTCAGCGCGGAGGCCAGCAGGCGGTCCACGACGACGCGGGCGGCCAGGACGGCCAGGGTCGCCGTCAGCCACGCCCAGTAGACCGGGCGCTCCGAGGGGAGGGCGGCCAGCGTGACCCCGATGGCCGCCGCCGCCTGCACGCCCATGGTCGCGACGCTGTTGCGCGACGCATGCCCGACGAGGGCCAAGGTGAGGGGATTGTCGCGGATGCTCGAATGTCCTCGCGCCATCGTCATGGCCATTTAGGTGTCACGACACAGGGGTCGTGGCCGTTATGCGTCGGCGCTTTCGCCGAGTCATCGCCGCGGCCTCGCGACAAAGCGCCGCGCGAGACGGCGAACACGTTGGAAACCATGAACTTCCCGTCCTCGAAACCGTCCGGGGCTGGGCTTTGCCGCGTGGGTCCTAGTTGGTAACGCTACCTTGGATAGAGCCGGCTGGGCGGTGGAACGACCTCATTTTGGGCAGGGAATCGTTTTTCCCGGAGGGGCGGCGCGCCGAGGGCCCAGGGTCATGAAGCCGCGTCGAGGCCGTCACGACAAAGGTCCCAACGAAAACGCCGCCCAGCGGTCAGGCTGGACGGCGTCGGATCGGGCGGAGACCTGATCAGTTCTGAGGCGGTGGGCCTTCCGGCGGCGGGCCCGGGGGCGGGCCGTCGCCCTGTTGCATCCGACGCTGACGCATCGTCTCGAAGGCGGTCTTCAGCTCATCGAGCG
>CAKZJK010000097.1 GCA_936942565.1 uncultured Caulobacter sp.
CAAGGGGCGAGGGCGCAGTCATGCGCAGCGCGGTGGTCCCAGCGGAAGTTCGGACACGGAGTTGGCAGTCTGTACGGTGCGAACTCTCCTCTTCCGCCAGAGGGACGGCGCGCGCCCAACCTTCTTGACCTTCCCCGCCCAATCCGCTTGCCTGTCGCCCCAACGCCGTCAACCTCCCGGGAAGAAACCCCATGTCCTTCGTGCTGGCCATCGATCAGGGCACCACGTCCTCGCGCGCGATGGTGTTCCGCTCCGACATCTCGATCGCCGCGGTCGCGCAGCAGGAATTCCCGCAGCATTTCCCGGCCTCGGGCTGGGTCGAGCACGAGCCGGAGGACATCTGGACCTCGACCGTGATGACCTGCCGCGATGCGCTGGAGAAGGCGGGGCTTGCCGCCAAGGACATCGCCGCGATCGGCATCACCAACCAGCGCGAGACCACCGTGGTGTGGGACCGCGCCACCGGCCAGGCCGTGCATCGCGCCATCGTCTGGCAGGACCGCCGCACTGCCGACATCTGTGCCAGGCTCAAGGCCGAGGGCCATGAGCCGGATGTCAGCGCCAAGACCGGCCTGATCATCGACCCCTATTTCTCCGGCACCAAGGTCGCCTGGATCCTCGATCACGTGCCGGGCGCGCGCGAGCGCGCCGAGCGCGGCGAGTTGATGTTCGGCACCGTCGACTGCTATCTGCTGTGGCGGCTGACCGGCGGCAAGGTGCACGCCACCGACGCCACCAACGCCTCGCGGACGCTGCTGTTCAACATCCACACCGGCCAGTGGGACGACACGCTGCTGAAGCTGTTGCGCGTGCCGCGCTCGATGCTGCCCGAGGTCAAGGATTCCTCCGCCGATTTCGGCACCACCACGCCCGATCTGTTCGGCGGTCCGATCAAGATCGCGGGCATCGCCGGCGACCAGCAGGCGGCGCTGATGGGCCAGGGCTGCGTATCGCCGGGCCTGATGAAGGCGACCTACGGCACCGGCTGCTTCATGCTGATCAACACCGGCGAGGAGAAATGCGTCTCGCGTTCGCGCCTGCTCACGACGGTCGCGGCGCGGGTGAACGGCAAGACGACCTATGCGCTCGAAGGCTCGATCTTCGTCGCCGGCGCGGCAATCCAGTGGCTGGGCGAGGGACTGGGTGTCACCGGCGGTCCGCGCGGCGCCGAGGCCCTGGCGCGCGCCGCCAAGAGCGACCACGGCGTCGTGGTCGTGCCGGCCTTCACGGGGCTGGGCGCGCCGTGGTGGGACGCCGGCGCGCGTGGGGCGATCTTCGGCCTGACGCGCGACGCGGGCCTGCCGGAGATCGCGGCGGCGACCTATGACGCCTGCGCCCTGCAGAGTCGCGACTTGATCGAGGCGATGCGCGCCGACGCGCCCGGCGCGTTCGGCGAAGCGGCTCAACTGCGCATCGATGGCGGCATGTCGCGAAGCGTCTGGTTCTCGCAGCGACTGGCGGATCTGACGGGCGTCTCCGTGCGCCGGTCGAGCTACCAGGAGACGACCGCGCTGGGCGCGGCCCTGTTCGCCGGGGTCGGCGCGGGGCTCTACGCCAGCGTCGAGGAGGCCGCCGAGGTCAGCCCCGCCGCCGAGACGCTCAAGCCCATGCTGAAAGCGCACGAACGCGAGGCCGCCTACGCGCGCTGGCTGGATGCGGTGCCGCGCGTCAGATCCTGACGTTTCGCCGTTGCCGCGGACATCGCTGTCATGATCTCTAGGCGGCGAAACAAGAAGCGGAGACCGCCACCATGACGACCCGACGCGCCGTGCTCGCCGCCGGAGCCGCCCTAATCGCCGGAGGACGATCGATGACCGCAGAAGCCGCGACGCCGGCTTTCCCCACGATCGGCCGCGTTCGGCGACTGTCGCCCGAACTGGACGCCATCATCGCGCCAGACGCGGCGATCGAGCAGCTGGCCGACGGCATGATCTGGTCCGAAGGGCCGGTCTGGATCGCCGACGGCGGCTACCTGCTGTTCTCCGACGTGCCGGGCAACGTCATGTACCGGTGGAGCGAGAAGGACGGGAAGAGCGTCTTCCTTCAGCCCTCGGGCTATGCCGGTCCACCCACCAAGGTCTTCCGCGAGCCCGGGACCAACGGCATGACCTTGTCGTTGGCGGGCGAGTTGTTGGTCTGCGACCATGGCAACCGCGCGGTCTCCAAGGTCGACCTGAAGACCAAGGCCAAGACCGTCTTGGCCGACCGCTTCCAGGGCAAGCGCTTCAACAGCCCCAACGACCTGATCGTCGCGCGGCTGGGCGACCTCAAGGGATCGATCTACTTCACCGATCCGCCCTACGGCCTGGAGGGGCTGGACGCCTCGCCGGTGAAGGAGCTGCCGTTCAACGGTGTGTATCTCCGCCGTCCGGACGGCGAGGTGGCGCTGGTCGACGACAAGCTGACCTTCCCGAATGGTGTCGCTCTGTCGCCGGACGAGAAGCGCCTCTACGTCGCCGTGTCCGATCCGAAGGGCCCGATCATCATGGCCTACGACCTTGGTCGCGATGGACTGCCGGTTTCGCGAAAGGTCTTCTTCGACGCCAGCGAATTGCAGAAGGCGGGCGGCCCTGGCTTGCCCGACGGGATGCGGGTGGACGCCCACGGGCGGCTGTTCGCGACCGGTCCGGGCGGGGTCCTGATCCTGTCGCCGGAAGCCAAGCTTCTGGGCGTGATCGAGACCGGCTTCCCGACCGCCAACTGCACGTTCGGCGAGGACGGCCACACGCTGTTCCTGACGTCCAATCACGTCCTGGCGCGGGTCCGCACCCTGACGTCGGGCCTCGCGGGAGCGAAGCAATGAGCACGATCAGCAAGCGAACCTTCATCGCCTCGGGCCTGGCGCTCGGCGCCGCCGCGAGGCCGCTGGACGCGCTGGCCCGCCAGACCGACCGCAAGCTGGGCTACGCGATCCTGGGTCTGGGCTACTACGCCACCAAGATCATCATGCCGCGCTTCGCCGAGTGCGAGCATTCCAAGCTCGTCGCGCTAGTCAGCGGCACCCCCGAGAAGCTCAAGACGTTCGGCGAGCAGTACGGCATCCCCGAGAGCCACCGCTACAGCTACGAGACCTTCGACAGGATCGTCGACAACCCCGACGTCGACATCGTCTACGTCGTCACGCCCAACAGCCTGCACCGCACCTTCACCGAGCGCGCGGCCAAGGCCGGCAAGCACGTGATGTGCGAGAAGCCGATGGCCATCTCTGCGGCCGACTGCGAGGCGATGATCGCCGCCTGCAAGAAGGCTGGCCGCAAGTTGATGATCGGCTATCGCAGCCGCTTCCAGGCCCACAACATCGAAGCCATCAAGCTGATCCGCGACGGCGCGATCGGGCCCGTGCGACACGTCTCGACCGACCATGGCTTCACGATCGGCGATCCCACGCAGTGGCGGCTGAAGAAGGCGCTGTCGGGCGGCGGCAGCTTGATGGACATCGGCATCTACAGCCTGAACGCCGCCCGCTACCTGACCGGCGAGGAGCCGGTGGCCGTCAACGCCATCGAGTCCACGGACCGCTCGAACCCGCGCTTCAAGGAGGTGGAGGACATCATCAACTTCCAGCTCCTGTTCCCGTCGGGCGCCACGGCGCAGTGCGGCTCGGCCTACACCGCCAACTTCAACCGCTATCGGGTCACGGGGCCGAAGGGCTTCATCGAGCTCGACCCGGCTACCCCCTACCAGGGCCAGACGATGCGAACCGCGCTGGGCGGACCGCCCACCCAACGCGAGCCGGCTCCGCAACCGAAGAACCAGTTCTCGGCGCAGCTGGACCACCTCTCCGAATGCATCCTGACGAACCGCGAGCCGATCGTCGGAGGCGGGGAGGGGCTGAAGGACGTGCGTGTGATCGAGGCCATCTACCGCGCCGCCCGCGAGGGACGGACGGTGAAGCTGTGAGGGGACTGCTTCTGGCGGCGGCGTTGCTGGCGCCGAGCGCGGCCCTGGCCCAGCAACAGATCCCGCTGTGGCCCAACGGCGCGCCGGGCTTCGAGAGCCGCAAGGACATCCCTGAAGTCCCGGGCGACTATTGGCTCAGGAGCATCAACAACCCGTCGGTGACCGTCTATTCGCCGCCCAAGGAGATCGCGACCGGCGCGGCGCTGGTCGTGCTGCCGGGCGGTGGTCACAGGATCCTGGTGATCCGCTCCGAAGGTTCGGACGTCGCCAAGGTGCTGAACCCCGCCGGCGTGGCGGTCTTTGTCATCAAGTACCGGCTGTTCCGCGAGGAGGGCTCGCCCTACACGATCGAACACGCCCGCCAGGACGCGGTGCGCGGCGTGCGCTGGGTCCGCGCCCACGCCGCCGACTACGGGATCGATCCCAAGCGGATCGGCCTGATGGGCTTCTCGGCCGGCGGCGAGACCGCGAACCTGGAGATTTATCAAGGCGCGAAGGCGAGCGATCCTAAGGTGGATGCGATCGACGCGGTCAGCGCGCGACCGGATTTCCAGGTGCTGGTCTATCCCGGTCCGCTCGGCGTCCCCGACAAGGTCCCGGCCGACGCCCCGCCGGCGTTCATGGTCGCGGCCAATGACGACGAATGCTGCTCGGCGCCGCTGGTCGATCTGCTGCCCAAGTTCCGCGCCGCCAAGGTCCCGGTCGAGCTGCACCTGTTCCAGGCCGGCGGCCACGCCTTCAACATGGGCCTGCGCAAGGAGCAGGCCTCGTTCAAGCACTGGCCGAACCTGCTGGTCGACTGGCTCAACGACAATGGCTGGATGAAGCCGCGCTAGGGGTTCTCTTCGAGGTACGCCCTCACCCGGGCGAACAGCTCCTCGAACATCGGCGTCGTCAGGCGCCCTGTGTTCGTGTTCAGCCGCGAGCAGTGATAGCTGTTGAAGATGCGATAGGGCCCCGCCTGGAACTCCGAACCATGGCCGGGAATGCCCGCCGAGGCCTTGAGGCCCAGGGCCTTCAGCACGTTTCGGCGCGAGACGTCGCCCAGGGTGACGATGGCCTTCAGGTTTGGAAACATCTCGAGCCGCGTCGTCAGGAATGGGCGGCAGTTGTTCTCTTCCGAGGTCTCGGGCTTGTTGCCCGGCGGGGCGCAGCGGACGGCGTTGGTCACGGCGCTGCCGATCAGCTTCAGTGAGTCATCCGGCCGCGCCTCGAACTTGCCGGTGGCGAAGCCGAACTTGATCAGGGTGTCGTAGAGCAGGGTCCCGGCATAGTCGCCGGTGAAGGGCCGACCCGTGCGGTTGGCGCCCTTGCGACCCGGCGCCAGGCCCACGACCAGCAGCCGTGCGTCCTTGTCGCCGAAAGACGGTGCGGGGCCGTTGAACCAGTCGGGATAGAGGTCCTGGTTCTCGCGGCGATAGGCGACGAGACGGGGGCAGAGCGGGCAGTCGCGCGGCGGTTCCGCGGGGTTTGGCACGACCTCGCCGGCGATGTTGGAAGGTTGGGACATCTCAGTACTCGTCCTCGGCCTCGCGCTCGGCGGGGGTGCGGTTGTCGAGCGTCTGGCGCGGCGGCGTCCGCTGAGGACGGCCGATGATGCCGCCCAGGTCGGAGAGGTCGACGAAGTTGTCGGCCTGGCGGCGCAGGTCGTCGCTGGTCATCGGCGGCTGGCTCTTCATCGTCGAGACCACCGTCACACGCCGCCCCTTGCGCTGGACCGCCTCGACCAGGGCGCGGAAGTCGCCGTCGCCCGAGAACAGCACCAGGTGGTCGGCGGTCTCGGCCATCTGCAGCATGTCGACGGCGATCTCGATGTCCATGTCGCCGCGCCAGCGCTTGCGGCCTTGGGAGTCGATGAACTCGCGCGCCGACTTCGTCACCAGGGTGAAGCCGTTGTAGTCCAGCCAGTCCACCAGCGGCCGGATTGGCGAATAGTCGTCGTTCTCGGCGATGGCGGTGTAGTAATAGGCCCGGATCAGGACGCCGCGCTTTTTGAACTCGTCGAGCAGCTTGCGGTAGTCGATGTCGAAGCCGAGCGCCTTGGCGGCGGAATAGAGATTGGCCCCATCGATGAATAGGGCGATGCGGTCGGTCGGATAGAAGGTCACGGTAATTCCTTGAAAAATCAGGTCGCTGAAAATGACTTGGACGAGGCCGTGATCGTGGCGCTCGGCTGCAATCTGGCCGGAGCCTATACGAGTCGCGAGGCGCTGTTGGAAGACGCCCTGGCCGCGTTGCCGCGGGAGGGGCTGGATGTCCTCGCTTGTTCCTCCTGGTGGCGGTCGGCCGCCTGGCCAGATCCTGAAGGGCCAGAATATCTGAACGGCGTCGCGATCGTCCGAACCGCGCTGTCACCCGCCGAGACGCTGGCTGCTCTACATCGCGTCGAGGCGCGGTTCGGCCGGGCGAGGGGGGCGGCCAATGCCGCCCGCACCTTGGATCTCGATCTTGTGGCGCACGGGCGGATCGTCCTCGATGGCGAGCTCATCGTGCCTCATCCCCGGGCGCACGAGCGCCTGTTCGTGATGGGGCCGCTTACGGAGATAGCGCCGGGTTGGCGCCATCCTCTCATCGGTGAAGCAGCGTCCGGCCTCGCCAGCGTCGCCACGGTGGGGCGAGACGCCCGCTCCATTGCGAAAGTTTAATGCCGAGCGAGCGCCGACGGCGCCCATAGTTCGCCCCAATTTCAGCGCCAAGCCTCGGCGCGAAACGCCGACAGGACCATTCGAGATGAAATTGACCCGTTCGCTGCTCGCGTGCGCCGCCGCCTGCGCTCTGTTGTCCGCGGCGCCGGCCGCCCTGGCCCAGGCCAAGAGCGGCGTTGACCGGACCTCGATCGATACGTCGATCAAGCCGGGCGACGATTTCTGGACCTACGCCAACAACGCATGGATCAAGACCCACCCGATCCCGGCCGACCGCAGCCGCTATGGCAAGGGAGCGGTCATGACGGAGGAAGCCAGCAAGCGCACGGTCGACTTGATCCAGGACGCCGCCAAGGCGGGGAGTGGAGACGGCAAGAAGGTCGGCGACTACTACGCCAGCTACATGGACGAGGCGGGCATCGAGGCCAAAGGGCTGACGCCGCTGAAGGCGGATCTGGCCCGCATCGCCGCCATCAAGACCAAGAGCCAGCTCGCGACCGTTCTCGGCGGCAACATCCGCGCCGACGTCGATGCGCTGAACTCCACCGACTTCTACACGGACAACGTTCTGGGCCTGTGGGCGTCGCCCGCCTTCGACGACACCAGCAAGTACGCGCCGTTCCTGCTGCAGGGCGGCCTGGGAATGCCGGACCGCGAATATTATCTCTCGGACAAGGCCTCCATGGTCGAGGCGCGGACCAAGTATCTGGCCCACATCGAGAAGATCCTGACCTTGGGCGGCGTCGCCGACGCGGCGGCCAAGGCCAAAGGCATCATGGCGCTCGAGACCCGGCTGGCCCAGGCTTCGGGCAGTCGCGCCGACAGCGCGGATGTCCAGAAGGCCAACAACAGCTGGACCCCGGCCGATTTCGCCGCGAAGGCGCCCGGCTTGGATTGGAGCGTCTTTTTCGCGGCGGCCAAGTTGACGGATCAGCCGCGCTTCATCGTCTGGCATCCGACCATGGTCACCGGGCTGGGCAAGGCGGTGGCCGACACCGATCTCGGGACCTGGAAGGACTATCTGACCTTCCATCTCCTGGACCACTACAGCAACGTCCTACCCAAGGCGTTCGTCGACGAGCGTTTCGCCTTCTACAACGCGACCCTGCAAGGTACGCCGGCGCTGTCGCCGCGCTGGAAACGCGGCGTGAATTCGACCAACGCCGTGCTCGGCGAAGCCGTCGGCAAGTTGTACGCTGACAAGTACTTCTCCGCCGAGTCCAAGGCCGCGGTGACGGCCATGGTCGACAACATGAAGGTCGCCTTCGAAAAGCGGATCGATGGCCTGACCTGGATGGATCCAGCGACCAAGGCCGAGGCTCGCAAGAAGGTGGCGGTGTTGAAGGTCGGGGTGGGCTATCCCGACTCCTGGCGCGACTATTCCGGCTATGCGGTGGTTCGCGGCGACGCTTTCGGCAACCTCAAGCGGTCGGAGGAATTCGACTACGCGACGACCCTGAACAGGCTGGGCAAGCCTGTCGACCGCGGCGAGTGGGTGATGACCCCCCAGACGGTCAACGCGGTGAACCTGCCAATGCTGAACGGCCTGAACTTCCCCGCCGCCATCCTGGCGCCGCCGAATTTCGACCTGACCTATGACGCCGCCGCCAACTACGGCGCGACCGGCGCCACGATCGGTCACGAGATCAGCCACAGCTTCGACGACCAAGGCGCGCAGTTCGACAGCGAGGGTCGCCTACGGAACTGGTGGACGCCAGCCGACCTCCAGCACTTCCAGGAGGCGGGCGAAGCCCTCGCCGATCAGTTCGACACCTACAAGCCGTTCCCGGATCTCGCCGTGAACGGCAAGCAGACGCTGAGCGAGAATATCGCCGACGTCGCCGGACTTGGCGCGGCGCTCGACGCCTATCACGCCTCGCTGGACGGCAAGCCCGCGCCGGTGATTGATGGTTTGACCGGCGATCAGCGCTTCTTCCTGGCCTACGCCCAAAGCTGGCTGGGCTATTCGCGGCCCGCCGCCTTGCGCCAGCAGCTCGTCACCGATGGTCACGCGCCCGACCAATATCGCGCCTTCACGGTCCGCAACCTTGACGCATGGTACGATGCTTTCGGTATCAAGCCGGGAGACTCGATGTACCTGCCGCCCGAGAAGCGCGTGAAGGTCTGGTAGGGGCCTGGGGCCTAGACATTGACTCGCGAAGCGGGCATAAGCGCCCGCTCGCGAAAGCTGATGATCGTGCGCGGCGTTGCGTGTCGCCGCACGGAAGCCTATTTTGCGTTAGATAACCGCAGCCCGAGGAACTCATGGCCCGCGTCACCGTCGAAGATTGCGTCGAGAAGGTTCCGAACCGCTTCGCGCTCGTCCTGCTGTCGGCGCACCGCGCCCGTGGCATCTCGGCCGGCGCGGCCCTGATGGTCGACCGCGACAACGACAAGAACCCGGTCGTGGCCCTGCGCGAGATCGCCGACGATGTGATCGATCACGAGGGGCTCAAGGAGCACCTCATCACGACGCTGCAACGCGTCGACGAGCACACCGAAGCCGAGGAAGAGGCCGAGACCCTGGCCCTGCTGGCTGATCCGAGCCACATGCAGATGAGCGAGCTGGAACTGGTCCGCGCTCTGCAGAGCGACCGCGACGGCGGCCAGGAGGAGCGGTACTGAGCCCCGAAGGCGCAGACCCTCTGACCCTGGAAGCGGTCGCTAACACCGCTTCATCCCAACGCGCGCCAGATTCCGCTCCTATTGGGGCCGAATCGGGCGCGTCGTCGTCTGTGGCGCCTGTCGAGCCTGCTCCAGCGCCCGCGCCTGCCGCTCCGGCCAAGCCGCGCCCCAAGTTCCTTCGTCAGTATGAGCTGATCGAGCGGGTCCACGCCTACGACCCGACGGCGAATGAAGCCCTTCTGAACCGCGCCTATGTCTACGCCATGCGGATGCACGGCTCTCAGACCCGGGCCAGCGGCGACCCCTATTACGCCCACCCGATCGAGGTGGCCGGCATCCTCACCGAATACCGGCTCGACACCGCGACGATCGTCACGGCGCTGCTGCACGACGTGATCGAGGACACCCCGGTCACCAAGGAGGAGATCGCCCAGCTGTTCGGCGAGGAGATCGCCGAGCTGGTCGAGGGCGTCACCAAGCTTTCGAAGCTGGAGCTCCAGGCCGAGCACACGCGCCAGGCCGAGAACCTGCGCAAGTTCATCCTGGCCATCTCCAAGGACGTCCGCGTCCTGCTGGTCAAGCTGGCCGACCGTCTGCACAACATGCGGACGCTGCATTTCATCAAGAACCAAGCCAAGCGCGAGCGGATCGCCCGCGAAACGCGCGACATCTACGCGCCGCTGGCCCGCAACATCGGCTGCCATCGCATCTGCGTGGAGCTGGAGGAGCTGTCCTTCCAGCACACCAATCCCGTCGCGCGCGACGCCATTCTGCGCCGCCTGGACGCCTTGCGCGAAGAGCAGGGCGGGGCGGTTGCGTTGGTGAGCCAGGAGATCGCCGCCCGCCTGGAGTCGGCCAATCTGCCGTCGAGGGTCTTCGGCCGCGAGAAGTCGCCCTATTCGATCTGGCGGAAGCTGCAGCGCAAGTCGATCGGCTTCTCGCAGATGTCGGACATCTACGCCTTCCGCGTGATCGTCGACAGCGAGGAAGACTGCTACCGCGCGCTCGGCGTCGTTCACCGCGCCTGGTCCAGCGTGCCGGACCGGTTCAAGGACTACATTTCGACGCCGAAGCGGAACAACTACCGCTCGCTGCACACGACCGTGGTCGGCCCGCGCGGCATGCGCATCGAGATGCAGATCCGCACCGAGGCCATGGATCGCGTCAACGAAGAGGGCGTCGCCGCCCACTTCCGCTACAAGGACGCCTCGTACGGTCTCGACCTGGAAGGCATGGAGGCGGCCGGTGGCCGCGACCCGCTGGCCAACCTGCGCCAGCTGGTCCAGGTGCTGGAGCACGGTGGCGACAGCGAGGAACTGGTCGAGCACGCCAAGCTCGAGATGTTCCTCGACCAGGTGTTCGTCTTCACGCCCAAGGGCAAGCTGGTCAGCCTGCCGCGCGGGGCCATGCCCCTCGACTTCGCCTATGCGGTGCACACCAGCGTTGGCGACACTTGCATCGGCGTGAAGATCAACGGCGAGCTCAAGCCCCTGCGCACGCCGCTGGTCAATGGCGACGTGGTCGAGGTGGTGCGTGGCTCCAAGCCGGTGGTGCCGCCCGATTGGCGCTCGTTGACGGTTACGGGCCGGGCAAGGTCCGCCATTCGCCGCCATATCCGCCAGACCGAGAAGGAAGAGTTCCTACGCCTGGGCCGGGCTTCGCTGGAGCAGGTCTTCGAGCGCGCCGGCAAGAAGCTGAAGGACGTGTCGCTGCGGCCGATCCTGGAGCGCTTCGCCCTGGAGGGCGACGAGGCCCTGTTCGACGCCGTCGGACGCGGCCGGGTCTCGCCCAGCCAGGTGCTGGAAACCGCCTATCCGGGCATGAAGGACTCCGAGCGCGAAGCCGCCACGGCGCGTCGCAAGATCGAGGGCGGCAAGGACGCCACGCTCTATGTCGGCGGTGGTGGACTGACCCCCGGCGTCTCGCTGCACTTCGCCCACTGCTGCAGCCCCGTGCCGGGCGACCGCATCGTCGGCATCCTGCGCGAGGACGGCGAAGGCCTCGACGTCCACACGATCGACTGCCCGCGCCTGGCCGAGTACGAGGATCGCGAGGAGCTATGGCGCGACCTGAATTGGACGCCGGAAGCCGAACGCTCGACGATCTCGATGACGCGCCTGCACGCCACGATCCAGAACGCGCCGGGCGTGCTGGGTCAGGTCTGCACGATCATCGGCGAGGCTGGCGGCAACATCGTCAACCTGCGCATGCATCATCGGCAGAGCGACTTCTTCGACACGGATATCGACGTCGAGGTTCGCGACGCCAAGCACCTGACCAACATCCAGGCCGCGCTGCGGGCTTGCCCCTCGGTCGAGACGGTCGATCGGACGCGCGGCTAGACCTTCCGCAGGGCCGCCACGGCGTCGAGGCCGCCCGCCGTCATCGGCGAGGGCAGGGCGTGTAGCGAAAACCAGCCCCACTCGTGGATGGCGTGCGCTTCCTGGATCACGGGCTCGCCTTGCCAGCTCTCGACCGCGTAGGTGATCGCCACCCAATGGTAGTCCGGCGCGACCATGTCGGTGACCGCCAGGACGCGGCTTGTCTTGATGACGATGCCGAGCTCTTCGTGGGTTTCGCGCTCGGCGCAGACATGCGCGGCCTCGCCCCAGTCGAGCTTGCCGCCGGGCACGCCCCAGTGGTCGGCCTCGGGGTTCTTGACCCGCTTGACCAGCAGCAGACGGCCCTGGTCATCAAGGATGGCGGCGCCACAACCGACGCGGGGCCGTTGGATTTCGTCTGTCATGGAGGCGGTAGAGCCTTAAACCGCATCGCTCCGCAAGCCGGCGTTTGTAGACTCGGCCGGCTGGGCTATATCGACGGCCCATGACCAACGACGACGTCCTCGAAGAATTCCGCGCCGCCGGCGCCCTGCGCGAAGGCCACTTCGTGCTGTCCAGTGGCCTGCACAGCCCTGTTTTCCTGCAAAAGAACCTGGTGTTCATGCGGCCCGAGCGCTGCGAGCGCCTCTGCAAGGCCCTGGCGCAAAAGATCATCGCCACCGTCGGCCAGGTCGACGTCGCGGTCTCGCCGGCCGTCGGCGGCATCATCCCCGGCTACGAGACCGCCCGTCACCTGAACGTGCCGTCGATCTATGTCGAGCGCGAAGCCGGCGGCTTCAAGTTCCGTCGCGGCTTCCACCTGGAGCCGGGCCAGAAGGTCGTGATGGTCGAGGACATCGTCACCACCGGCCTGTCGTCGCGCGAGTGCATCCAGGCGATCAAGGACGCCGGCGGCGATGTCGTGGCCGCCGCCTGCATCGTCGACCGCTCGGGTGGCAAGGCCGATGTCGGCGTTCCGCTGATCGCGCTGGCCAGCCTTGAGGTCCCCGCCTATCCGGCCGACGCCCTGCCGCCGGAACTGGCCGCGATCCCGATCGAGGATCCGGGCAGCCGCCGGCTGAAGGGCTGAGCGGTCAGGGTTTCGCCTGGGCCGGCGGCGTCGGCCAGGTCTTCTGAAAGGTCATGATCGCAGCCCTAAGGTTACACGAGGGGACGATCTGGCGCGTTGGACAGTTTGTCTATTCGCGCCTCTGGCGCCCGCGTGGGAAATTCCCACCTGCACAGCCAGACGGCTGGGCTTATAGGTCAGTGGCGGACGACTTTAAGTCCGCCCGCGGCGCGGCCGAAGAACGGGAAGACGGATGAGCTTGCGACTGGGCGTCAACATCGATCACGTGGCCACGATCCGCAACGCGCGGGGATCCTGGTATCCGGAGCCGGTGCGGGCGGCCGAACTGGCGCTCGCGGCGGGCGCCGACGGCATCACCGCTCACCTGCGTGAAGATCGCCGCCATATCAGCGACGCCGACATCGCCGTCCTCACCGACCTCTGCCACAAACGCGGCAAGCCGCTGAACTTCGAGATGGCGGTGACCGACGAGATGGTCGGCATCGCGCTGGAGGCCAAGCCCCACGCGGCGTGCCTCGTGCCGGAGCGTCGCGAGGAGGTCACCACCGAGGGGGGCCTCGACGTGATCAAGGGGCAGGCCCGGATAGCGGCCGCCACGGCGCGGCTTCGCACCGTCGGGGCCCGTGTCTCTCTGTTCATCGAGCCCGACCCCGCGCAGATCCGCGCTTCGGTAGAGGCGGGCGCCCAGGTCGTCGAGCTGCATACGGGCGCTTATTGCGACGCCGCCCGCGCGGGTGAGGCTCAGCGGGCCGAGGCCATCCTCCAGCGCTTGAAGGCCGGGGCCTCGTTGGCCGCCGAACTCGGCCTGGAAGTCCACGCGGGCCACGGCATCGACTACGCCACCGTCAAGCCGATCGCCGCCATCCCCGAGATCGCCGAACTGAACATCGGCCACTTCCTGATCGGCGAGGCGATCTTCGTTGGCCTGCCGCAGGCGATCCAGCGCATGCGCGTCCTGATGGACGCCGCGCGGGTGGAGCTGGCGGCGTGATCATCGGCATCGGCTCGGATCTCTGCGACATCCGGCGGATCGAGAAGTCCCTCGAGCGCTTTGGCGACCGTTTCACGCAAAAGGTCTTCACCGAGATCGAACGCAAGCGGTCCGAGCGCAAACCGGATCGCGCCTCAAGCTACGCCAAGCGCTTCGCGGCGAAGGAGGCCTGCTCCAAGGCTCTTGGAACGGGTCTCAAGCGCGGGGTGCATCTGGCGGGCATGGGCGTCGTGAACATGCCCTCGGGCAAGCCGACCATGGCTCTTACCGGCGGCGCTATGGAGCGCCTGAAGGAAATGACCCCGCCCGGGATGGAGGCCGTCATCCACTTGTCGCTGACGGATGATCACCCATACGCCCAGGCCTTCGTGATCATCGAAGCGCTGCCGGCGGGCCAGTCTGTCCAACCTTCGCCGTAAACGGCGGCTACCGCGCGGCACTTGCCCGTGGCGGCAACCCCGTCTAGCAAGGCCCAATCCGGTTTCCAGACCGTCCTTTTCGAAGAGCTCAGCGCCCGCATGACCGACGTCGCCGACACGCCACCGCCCGCAGAGAAGGGCGCCGTCGCCGAGCTTATCGAGATCATCAAGACCGTGGCCTATGCGCTGGGCATCGCCTTGGTGCTGCGCGTTCTGCTGTTCCAGCCGTTCACGATTCCGTCGGCGTCGATGGAGCCCAATCTCTATCAGGGCGACTACATCATCGTGTCGAAGTTCAGCTACGGCTGGAGCCGCCACTCGATCCCGTTCAGCCCGCCGATCATCCAGGGCCGCATCTTCAACCACGCGCCCAAGCGCGGCGACATCATCGTCTTCAAGCTGCCGCGCGACAATCGCACCGACTACATCAAGCGTCTGATCGGCATGCCGGGCGACAAGATCCAGATCCGCGGCGGCGCCGTCTTCATCAACGGCAAGGAACTGCCGCGCAAGCCGCTGCCGCCGGCCCTGGTCGACACCGGCTATGGCTTCACCCAGCAGGTGCAGCGCTTCGAGGAGACCAATCCCGAAGGCCGCCAGTACAAGACCCAGGACTTCGGTCCCGATAGCCGCGGCGACAACACCGGCGTCTATACGGTGCCGACCGGCTGCTACTTCTTCATGGGCGACAACCGCGACAACTCGGCCGATAGCCGTTTCGATCCGGGCGTCTCGCCGTTCAAGACCAGCGCCTGCAAGTGGGACTACGAGCTCGATCAGTACATCGGCGACGAGGTCGGCGTTGGCTTCGTGCCGGAAGAGAACCTAGTCGGCCGCGCCCAGATCATCCTGCTCTCCTGGAACGCGGAAGCCAGCCTGTTCAAGCCCTGGACCTGGTTCCTGGACGCGCGTCCCAGCCGCTTCTTCCACGTCCTGAAGTGATGGATCGGCGCGCCGCCGCCGTCGGCGACCTGGAGCGCCGGATCGGCCACCAGTTCGAGGACCGCGAACTCCTCGAACGCGCCTTGACCCACGCCAGTGTCGGCGACGGGGCCAAGAAGGTGCGCGATAACGAGGTGCTGGAGTTCATCGGCGACCGCGTGCTGGGCCTCCTGGCCGCGGAGGCCCTGGCTCAGCGGTTCCCGAAGGCCAAGGAGGGCGAACTCGCCCCGCGCCTCAACGCCCTGGTCAGCCGCGAGACCTGCGCCCGCGTGGCGCGGGCGGCCGAGCTCGGCCCCGCGCTGCGGCTATCGGCCTCGTCCAGCAAGATCGGGGGACGCGAGACTGACTCGATCCTCGCGGGCGCCACCGAAGCCTTGATGGCGGCGTTGTATCAGGATGGCGGGCTTGACGCCGCGCGCCGGGTGTTTTTGAGCCTCTGGGCCGACGAGTTCGATCGGGCGGGCGAGGGGCGGCCGCGCGATCCCAAGACCGCGCTGCAGGAATGGGCGCAGGGCAAGGGACGACCGCTACCGACCTATCGCGTCCTGGATCGCGCCGGCCCGGACCACGCGCCGATCTTCACGGTGGAGGTCGTCGTGGCCGGCGTGGATCCCGCCATCGCCAAGGGCAAGTCTCGTCAGGAGGCCGAGAAGGCCGCCGCCAAGGCTCTGCTCGAGCGCGAACGGGCCGACTGACGCCTCAGAACGCGATGAACATGCCGATGACGGCCGCGGCCATCACGGACGTCGCCAGCCAGCCGAAGACCCTCTGAGCGGGCGTCGCCACGAAGGCTCCCATCTGGGCCTTGCGGCTGGCCACCACCATCATGGCCGCCATGATCGGCACCGAGATGACCCCATTGATCACCGCGCTCCAGAACAGCGCCTTGATCGGATCCAGCCCCGAATAGTCGACCAGCAGGCCCATCACGATCGCGGCGGCGATCACGGTGTAGAAGGCCTTGGCCTCGGTCGGCTTGTGCTCGAGACCGCTCTTCCAGCCGCGCAGTTCGCCCAGTGCGTATCCCACGGAGCCCGCCAGCACCGGAACGGCCAGCAGCCCGGTCCCGACGACGCCCAGGGCGAACAGGAAAAAGGCCAGCTCTCCCGCGACCGGGCGCAGGGCCTCGGCCGCCTGCGCCGAGGTCTGGATGTCGGTGACGCCGTTGGCGTGCAGCGTTACGGCGGTGGTCAGAATGATGAAGAAGGCGATCAGGTTCGACACGCCCATGCCGACCAGGGTGTCCCAACGGATCCGCTTGAGTTCCCCGGGCGCGTCCGTGGGATCCTCGATCAGTGGCGCCTCGCCCTTGGCTTCCTCGTCTTCCACCTCCTCGGAGCTTTGCCAGAAGAAGAGGTAGGGGCTGATGGTGGTGCCGAAGACGGCGACCACCACGACGATCCAGCCGCTCTTGGGTAATTGCGGCATGACGGTGTGAATCGCCACCTGCGCCCAGTCGATCTTCACGGTGAAGACCACGGCGACATAGGCGAACAGCGCCATGGTGAGCCATTTCAACAGCTTCACGTAGCGGTGGTAGGGCACCAGCACCTGCAGCGCCAGGCTGACGATCGCGAAGCCGATTGTCAGGGCGTGTTCGTTCCAGCCCGTCACCAGACGCGCCGCCGCGCCCATGGCCGCGAGATCCGCGCCGATGTTGATCGCGTTGCCGATGAACAGCAGGGCCACCAGGCTCATCACCGCCCAGCCGGGGAAGACCCTCGCCAGGTTGGTCGAGAGACCGTGTCCGGTCACACGGCCGATGCGGGCGCTGATCGACTGGATGGCGACCATCAGCGGATAGGTCAGCACCACCGTCCAAAGCATGTTGAGGCCGAATTGCGCGCCCGCCTGGGAGTAGGTCGCGATGCCGCTGGGATCGTCGTCGGCCGCGCCGGTGATCAAACCGGGCCCCAGGGTGCGAAGCACCTTGGGCGTGGGCAGGGCCGAGTCGGTCGAGCTCATGCGGTTTCCCGAATCCGTTGCGCGGGGCGGTGGGAAGACCAATGCCTAGCTTAGCGGCGATCACAAGGCAGGCGGGGCGGGATTTTCCGATCCATTGGTGCTACACGCACGCGCAATGACTGAAACCACCTCCCAAACCCGCGCGGGCTTCGCCGCCATCATCGGCGCGCCGAACGCCGGCAAGTCCACCCTGGTCAACCGCATGGTCGGGGCCAAGGTCTCGATCGTCACCCAGAAGGTCCAGACCACCCGCTTCCCCGTGCGCGGCGTCGCCATCGCGGGCGACACGCAGATCGTCCTCGTCGACACGCCCGGAATCTTTAGCCCTCGCCGGCGTCTGGACCGCGCCATGGTCCGCGCCGCCTGGGCGGGCTCGGAAGAAGCCGAAGCCACCGTCCACCTCGTGGACGTGCAGGCCGAACTGGCCAGCCGCGCCGACAAGGCCACGCCGGGCGAGTACCGCTCGGCCCAGGACGTCCAGACCATCATCGAGGGCCTGAAGGCGGCCAACCGCAAGGTGATCCTGGCGCTGAACAAGATCGACGGGATCAAGCGCGACACCCTGCTGGCCATCGCCAAGGACTTCTTCGACACCGGCGTCTACACCGACGTCTTCATGATCAGCGCCCAGACCGGCGCGGGCGTCGACGACCTGACCGCCAAGCTCGTGACCATGATGCCGGAAGGGCCCTGGCTCTATCCGGAAGACCAGACCGCCGACCTGCCGGCCCGCCTGCTGGCGGCGGAGATCACCCGCGAAAAGGTCTATCTGCGCGTCCACGAAGAGCTGCCCTACGCCGCCATGGTCGAAACGACGGCATTCGAGGAGCGCAAGGACGGTAGCGTCCGCATCGAGCAGACCATCCTGGTCGAGCGCGACGGCCAACGGGTGATCGTGATCGGCAAGGGCGGGCAGACGCTGAAGTGGATCGGCCAGGCCGCCCGCGAGGAGCTCTGCGAAATCCTCGATCGCAAGGTGCACCTGTTCCTGCACGTCAAGGTCAAGGAGAACTGGGCCGAGGAACGGGGCCTGTTCAGCGACATCGGGCTGGACTTCGATGTTTGACGCGCCCGCGCCGGCCCTCGTCGATCTCGACGCGTACTTCACGCGCATCGGCTACGATGGCCCGCGCGAGCCGACCCTGGACGTCCTTCGCGCCCTGACGCTGAAGCATCCGGACGCCATCCCGTTCGAAAACCTCGATGTCCTGCTGGGCCGCGGGATCAGCATCGTCCCGGCCGACATCGACGCCAAGCTGATCGGCGCGGGGCGGGGCGGCTACTGCTACGAGCAGAACGGCCTGCTGAAACGGGTCCTGACGGCGTTGGGCTTCCAGGTCGAGGGCCTGATGGCTCGCGTTCAATGGCTGGTCCCCGAGGGCGCGCCGCCGCGCCCGCGCTCGCACATGGTGCTGGGCGTCCAGCTGGATGGCGACACCTGGCTGGTCGACAACGGCTTCGGCGGCTGTGTGCTTACCGCGCCTTTGAAACTGTTCTCGGATGAGGTCCAGAACACGCCGCATGGCGAGGTCAGGATCGTCGACGTGGAGCTGGGCGGCGTCGCCGAGCGGCAGGTGCAGGCCAACCTCTCGGGCAAATGGGCGCCGCTCTACCAGGTCGCCAAAGGCGCCTGGGCCGACATTGACTACGAGCAGGCCAACTACTTCACCTACACCCACCCCAGCTCGCACTTCACCTGGAGCATGACAGTCGGACGCTCTACGCCGACCGCGCGCTACGCCCTGAAGAACAACCGCTTCACCCATCGCGACGTGACGGGCGCGGTCGTCGATCAAAGGGACCTTTCGGCCGACGAACTCGAGGCGACGCTGCGCGACGTGATCGGCCTTCCGGTCGCGCCCGACTGGCGTCCGGTGCTGGAGAAGGTCGTGGCCTGGGGGATGCCGTCCTAGATGGAGTGGGAGGACGAAGCCTATGTCCTCTCGGCGCGGTCGCACGGCGAGACCGGCGCGATCGTCGAACTGCTGACCCAGGATCGCGGCAAGTTCGCCGCTCACGTGGCCGGCGCGGCCTCGCGCCGGATGAAGCCTTTCCTGCAGCCTGGGGCGCGAGTGATCGCTCGCTACCGCGCTCGGGTGTCCGACCAACTGGGCTCGGCCAGCCTGGAGCCGATGGGCGAGGGGCCGTCGTCGCTGTTCGACGACCGTTTGGCCCTGGCGGGTCTTTCGGCCGCCGCGGCCGTCGCCGCCGCGGCCTTGCCCGAGCGGGAGGCCCACCCTGGCGCTTTCCATGCGCTGGAAGCCCTGATCCGCGTGCTGGAAGTCCCCGAGATCTGGCCTGCTGTCTATGTCCGCTATGAGGCCGGACTCCTGCAGGAGCTGGGCTTTGGACTGGATCTGTCGAAGTGCGCGGCGACGGGGACGTTCGACGATCTCGTCTATGTCAGCCCGCGCACCGGCCGCGCCGTCAGCCGCGAGGCGGGGAAGCCCTATCATGACAAGCTGTTGCCGCTGCCGCCGTTCATGCTGTCGTCGCAAGGCGGTCTTGCCGAGGGCGACGTGAAGGCCGGCCTCGACATCACCGGCCACTTCCTGGAGCAGTTCGTGTTCGGGCCGCTGAATCGGCCGCTGCCGCCGGCGCGGCTATGGCTGCTGGACCGCTTGGCCGAGGCCGGCAGGCTCTAAGAACCGTCACACAGCGGCGCTATCGCGAAATTCCAGTTTCCGGAGTTCCGCCATGTCCGTCCTCGACCGCTACGCCCTCAGCCGCCGTCGCTTGCTGACCGTGTTCGGTGGCGCCGCCGTCACGGCCCTGTCCATCCCCCTCGAAAGCGGCAAGGCGTTGGCCCAGCCGATGTTCCGGACCTACCCGTTCCAGCTGGGTGTCGCCTCCGGCGATCCATCGCCGGACGGCTTCGTGATCTGGACACGAGTGGCGCCCGAACCGTTCGAGATCGGCTACGGCATGCCGATGGCGCCGGTGGCGGTGGACTGGGAGGTCGCGGACGCGGCCAACATGAGGACCATCGTCGCCAAGGGGACGGCGATCGCGCCGCCGGAGCTCGGCCACTCGGTCCACGTCGAGGTCGCCGGTCTACAGCCGAACCGCGACTACTGGTACCGCTTCACGGTTGGCAAGGAGCGCAGCCTGGTTGGCCGCGCCCGCACCACGCCGGCTCTCGGCGCGGCTCTTGATCGCGTGCGGTTCGCCGTCTCGGGCTGCCAGAACTACGAGCAAGGCTACTACACCGCTTACCGCCGCCTGGCGGAGGACAACCCCGATTTCGTCTTCTGCTACGGGGACTACATCTACGAGGGACGGGGCAACCGGGTCTGGAACAGCGCGAGCGGACCGGTCGAGAACACACGCCAGCACTTCGGCTCCGAGATCTACAGCCTGGACGACTACCGCCGCCGCTACGCTCAGTACAAGATGGACGCCGACCTCCAGGCCGCCCACGCCGCCGCGCCCTGGTTTGGCGTCTGGGACGATCATGAGACCGACAACAACTGGGTTGGCGATCATGACCAGGACGGCACCGATCCCAAGCTGTTCAACCTGCGCCGCCAGGCCGCCGTCCAGGCCTACTACGAGAACATGCCGCTACGGACGTCCAGCTTCCCGGTCGGAACGAGCCTGCAAATCTATCGCCGCGCGGCCTACGGCCAGCTCCTGAACCTCGATCTGCTCGACACGCGCCAGTTCCGCACGGACCAGCCTTGCGACGGCATGTATCCCGCCGCCTGTTCCGGACTCGACGGGCCCAAGGCCGAGGTGATCGGCGCGGCGCAGGAAAAGTGGCTGATGGACGGCCTGACCGGCTCCAGGGCGACATGGAACGTCATCGCCCAACAGGTGATGATGATGGACCTGGATCGCGAGCCATCAGCCCCGGGCCTGCAGGTCAATGCGGACTCGTGGGCCGGCTATCGCATTCCGCGCGGCCGCCTGTTGTCCAAGATCCGCGACTCCAAGGTCGGCAATGTCGTCGTGCTGACCGGCGACGAACACCAGAACTACGCTGGCGATCTCTATGTCGACGGGACCAAGCGCGAGGCCCCGCCGATCGCCTCCGAGTTCGTGGTCACCTCGATCACCTCGGGCGGCGACGGCAGCGATCAGCGGGACGACTACGCCAAGATCCAGGCCGCCAACCCGATGCTGAAGTTCAACAATGGCCAGCGCGGCTACGCGATCTGCGAGGCGATCCCGAAGGCCTTCGTCACCGAGTTCAAGGTGCTGGACGCGGTCACCCGGCGGGACGGAAAGCTCTCAACCCGGGCGAAATGGGCCCTGGAGGCCGGAAAGCCGGGGATCGTTCAGGCCTAACCGCGTGACAGCCGAAGGCGCGGGCGGTTTCGGCGACCGTCACGCGGTAAATTAGGGGATAGAGCCCGCGCGCGGGCTCTATCGGGTCGAGTCGTCGACGGGATTTCTGCTAGACTCGCTACCCGGAGTAACGAATCCCCTCGATGAACAAGCCTGTCCTTCCTCCCCCCGGCGGCCCCGGCGACGGCGACCGCATTCTCGACGAGCCGCTGACCGAGGCCCTGTCGCGCCGCTATCTGGCCTATGCGCTCTCGACCATTGGCTCGCGGGCGCTGCCCGACGTGCGCGATGGCCTCAAGCCCGTGCACCGTCGCGTGCTTTACGCGATGAGCAACATGCGCCTGAACCCGGACGCCGCGGCCCGCAAGTGCGCCAAGGTGGTCGGCGAGGTGATGGGTAACTTCCACCCGCACGGCGACGCCTCGATCTACGACGCCCTGGTGCGTCTGGCGCAGGAGTTCAGCCAGCGCATTCCGCTGGTCGAAGGGCAGGGGAACTTCGGCAATATCGACGGCGATAGCGCCGCGGCCATGCGTTATACCGAATGCAAGATGACGGAAGCGGCGATGCTTCTGCTCGACGGCATCGACGAGGACGCGGTCGATTTCCGCCCCACCTACGACGGTCAGGACGAGGAGCCGGTGGTCCTGCCGTCGGGCTTCCCGAACCTCCTGGCCAATGGCTCGTCCGGCATCGCGGTCGGCATGGCCACCTCGATCCCGCCGCACAACGCCGCCGAGCTGATCGACGCCTGCCAGCTGCTGCTGGCCAATCCCGACGCGACGACCGAGGAGCTACTGGAGAAGGTCCCTGGACCGGACTTCCCGACCGGTGGTGTCATCGTCGAACCTCGCGCCTCCCTGCTGGAAACCTACGAGACCGGCCGCGGCGGCGTGCGCATCCGCGCCAAGTGGGAGAAGGAAGACACCGGTCGCGGCACCTACCAGATCGTCGTCACCGAGATCCCGTACCAGGTGAAGAAGTCGGATCTGGTCGAGCAATTGGCCGACCTGATCGACAGCAAGAAGGCCGCCCTGCTGGGAGACGTCCGCGACGAGAGCGCCGAGGACATCCGCCTGGTCCTCGAGCCCAAGTCCAAGAACGTCGAGCCCGAAGTGCTGATGGAGAGCCTGTTCAAGCTCTCGGCGCTGGAGAGCCGCTTCCCGGTCAACATCAACGTCCTGGACGCGCGCGGCACGCCGGGCGTGATGGGCATCAAGCAGGCGCTGATGGCGTTCCTGGCCCATCGCCGTGAAGTGCTGACCCGCAGGGCTCGCCACCGCCTGGCCAAGATCGAAGCCCGCCTGCACATCCTGGACGGCTTGCTGATCGCCTATCTGAACCTCGACGAGGTCATTCGGATCGTCCGCTACGAGGACAAGCCGAAGGAAAAGCTCATCGAGACCTTCGCGCTCACGGACATCCAGGCCGACGCCATCCTCAACACCCGGTTGCGCCAATTGGCCAAGCTGGAAGAGATGGAGATTCGTCGCGAGCACGCCGAACTGGTGGAAGAGCGCGACGGCATCCTGGCTATGCTGGCTAGCGAGACCAAGCAGTGGAAGCTGGTCGGCGTGGGCTTGGGCGAGGTTCGGGCCGCGTTGCTGAAGATCCAGCATCCGCTCGACAAGGCGCGCCCCACGGGAGTCACGGGCCGCTCGGTCTTCGCCGACGCTCCCGTCGTCGACGCCGACGCCGCCATCGAGGCGATGATTGTCCGCGAACCGATCACGATCATCCTGTCCGAACGCGGCTGGATCCGCGCCGCCAAGGGCAAGGTCGACGATCCGTCCGAACTGAAGTTCAAGGAAGGCGACAAGCTGGGCTTCCTGGTCCCGGCCGAGACCACCGACAAGCTGCTGATCTTCTCCAGCGATGGCCGTTTCTTCACCTTGGGGTGCGATAAGCTTCCCAGCGCACGGGGTCATGGCGAGCCGGTGCGGATGATGATCGAGCTGGACGACAAGGTGAAGATCGTCGACGTCTTCCCATTCAAGGCGGGCCGCAAGCGCGTCCTGGCCTCGAAGCTGGGTTACGGATTCCTGATGCCCGAGGAAGAAGCCCTGGCCAACCGCAAGGCCGGCAAGCAGGTCCTCACTGTCGACGCCGCGGGCGCGGCCTTCTGCATGGAAGCCGTCGGCGACCAGTTGGCGGTGATCGGCGACAACGGCAAGATCCTGATCTTCCCGATCGAGGAACTGCCGGAAATGCCGCGCGGCAAGGGCGTCAAGCTGCAGGCCTATCGCGAGGGCGGCTTGCGCGACGGCCTGTCGTTCAACGCCGAGACCGGGGCCTACTGGATCGACACCGCCGGCCGTCGCCGCGACTGGGCGGAATGGAAGGAATGGGTCGGCCGTCGCGCTGGCGCGGGCAAGCTCGCGCCGAAGGGCTTCGCCACCAACAAACGGTTCAAGCCGAAATGATCTGGAGACGGCTGCGTCGCCATACGCTGGGCTTCTTGGCTAGCGTTTTCGGCTGCGCGGCCCTCGCCGCGACTCCGGCTCTCGCTCTGCAGCGGGGCAAGCCGGAGGAGGCGGGCTTCAACGCCGAGCGCCTCAAGCGCCTCGACGAGCACATGCAGGCGATGGTTGATCGCGGCCAGATCGCCGGCGGCGTGACCCTGTTGGCCAGGCACGGTCGGATCGTCCACGCCACGGCCGTCGGCGCGCGCGAGTTGGGCGGCGAACCCATGCCGATGGACGCGATCTTCCGTATCCGCTCGGAGACCAAGCCGGTCACCGGCGTGGCCATGATGATCCTGTACGAGCAGGGTCTGTGGCAACTGGACGACCCGGTCACGAAGTACGTTCCGGAGTTCGCTAACCTGCGCATCGCTTCGGGCGTCGACGCGGCGGGCCAGCCGATCCTGACGCCGATCTCCCGGCCTCCGACGATGCGCGAGCTGATGACCCATACGGCGGGGTTCGCCTACGGCATCGCCGACGATCCCTCCAGCCCACCGGACCAGGCCTACTATCAGGCCGGCGTCCTGCAGTCCGGCTCGCTCCAGGAGTTGGTGCGCAAGGTTTCGAGTCTGCCGATGTTTTCCGAGCCTGGCCAGCTGTGGCGCTACAGCGTCGCCGCCGACATTCAGGGCTACATCGTCGAGAAACTGTCCGGCGAGACCCTGCCGGTGTTCATGGAGGAGCATATCTTCGCGCCGCTCGGCATGAAGGACACCGCCTTCTACGTGCCGGCCGAAAAGATGGGGCGCCTCGCCGCGCTCTATGACGCCGATCCCGCGACCGGAAAGCTCGTGCCCGCCGTCGAGGGCGCCTGGCGTGACATCAGTCGACCGCCGGCCGCGCCGTTGGGCGGCGGCGGCTTGGTCTCAACGGCCGGCGACTTCGCGCGCTTCGCCCAGATGATCTTGAACAAGGGCGAGTTCGAGGGTGTGCGAATCCTCAAGCCGGAGTCCGTGGCCCTGATGACCCAGAACCACCTGCCCGCGGGGTTCGTGGTGACGACCAATGGCACGACCGGTGTCTTGAAACCTGGCCCACGTCCTTTCCCCTTCGCCGTCGGCATGGGCTATGGCCTGGACTTGGCCGTGGCCATCGATCCCGCGGCCTCGGGCGCGCCGGTGGGACCAGGCACCGTCAGTTGGGGCGGTAGCGCTGGCACCTGGTTCTGGATCGATCCGGCCAACGATCTGTTCTTCATCGGCATGATCCAGCGCTTGGGTGGCGTCGGGCCGGGCCTCGATGGCCAATCGCGCGGTCTGGTCTACCAAGCCATCGAGCGGCCGCCCCAGGTCGCCATGGGGCCGCCGCAGGGCCAGCGGCCGACCAAGACCGCCGGCAAGCCGACCTTGGCGCGATAGAGCGCATATCTTGCGGGCCGTGACGGCGCCTTCCCAGCCTAGGGGCGGCGATGAGCGACCGAGCTTTAGCGACCTCTCGATGAGCCCAAACAACCTTCACCATCGCGTGCGAGGAATCGTGGGTCCGCGCCGTGTTGAAAAAGCGGTTTCAACGGGCCGGCGCGCGCTCTAAGGTCGTGTCAAACATGTGTTCGGGAGGGTGGTTTGTCGTTTCGTAAACTGATCGGGACGGTCCTGGCCGTCGCGCTGGTCGCTGGCGGTCCGGCGATCGCGGCGGCGCCCAAGGCGACGACTTTCGTCGCGGCGGTTCCCGAAAGCGTTGGCTTTACGCGCGAGGGCCTCGCGAAGCTGGACGCCCACATGCAGGGGCTGGTGGACACCGGGCACTTGCCGGGCGTGACCACCATGCTGGTCCGGCACGGCAAGGTCGTGAACTACACCGTCCACGGCAAGAAGGGCTTCGATGGCCCGCCGATGACCAAGGACACCATCTTCCGGATCTATTCCCAGACCAAGCCGGTCACTGGCGTCGCCATGATGATCCTCTACGAAGAGGGCAAGTGGAAGCTGGACGACCCGGTCAGCAAGTACATCCCCGAGTTCGCGTCCCTGCGCGTCTTCAAGGCGGTCAATCCGGACGGCTCGTTCGACACCGTTCCCGCCGACCGTCCGCCGACCATGCGCGAGATCATGAGCCACTCGGGCGGCTTCGCTTATGGCCTGGTCCCCGACAATCCGATCGACAAGGCCTACGCCCGCGACGTGCTGGGCGCGCGGACGCAGCAAGAATTCGTCCACAACATCGCCAAGCTGCCGCTGGTCGCTCAACCTGGAACCCGTTGGAAGTACAGCATCTCGGTCGATATCCAGGGGCTGATCGTCGAGAAGCTGTCGGGAATGTCCTTGGGCGACTTCATGCGGACCCGGATCTTCGAGCCGCTGAAGATGACCGACACCGGCTTTTGGCTGCCGGCCGAAAAGACGGATCGTCTCGCCTCGCTCTATCTCTGGAGCCCCAAGGAACTGAAGCTGGTCCCCGCCAGCGGCTTCATGGTGCTGGACATCACCAAGCCCCCGGTCATGGCGTCGGGCGGCGGGGGGCTGGTCTCGACGAACGCCGACTATGCTCGCTTCGCCCAGATGTTGCTGAACGGCGGGACGCTGGACGGCAAGAGCGTCCTGAAGCCCGAGACCGTCAAGCTGATGCGCGCCAACGCGCTTAGCGACACGATCATGAATTCCGACGTCCCGCCGTTCAACACGGCCCGGGGGCGTGGCTTTGGTCTCGACTTCGCCGTCGTTCTGGACAGCGCCAAGGCGGGGCCGCAGGGCGAGGGGACGTTCAGCTGGGGCGGCGCGGCCGGCACTTGGTTCTGGATCGATCCAAAGAACGACCTGTTCTTCCTGGGCATGATCCACATCCTCAACAAGGACGGCGATCCGGCGATCAAGGACATCGACGACGACAGCGCCAAGCTTGTCTACGACGCGCTGGTCAATCCCGCCAAATAGGCTTCGGCCGATAAGAAAACTTTGGGGAGAAACGCCATGAAGGCCGCCGTGTACTACCAGACCGGGGCGCCGGACGTCCTTCGCTACGAGGACGTTCCCGATCCGGTTTGCCATCCACAAGGCGTGGTTATCCGCGTCGAGGCCGTCAGCATCGAGGGTGGCGACACACTCAATCGCGGTGGCGGCCAGATGGCGGGCAGTCCTCACATCGTCGGCTACCAGGCCGCCGGCGAGATCATCGAGGTCGGGGCCGAGGTGAGCCATCTCCAGGTCGGCCAGAAGGTGGTCACGGTGAACGCCTTTGGGTCGCACGCTGAATTGCGGGCCGTGCCGGCGCGCAACGCCTGGCCGATCCCCGAAGGTTTCGACATCCAGAAAGCCTCGGCGATCCCGGTGCCGTTCGGGACCGCGCACGAGTGCCTCTTCGGCGCTGGCCGTTTGAAGGCCGGCGAGACGGTCCTGGTACAGGCGGGGGCGGGCGCGGTCGGCATCGCCGCGATCCAACTCGCCAAGAAGGCCGGCGCGACCGTGCTGGCCTCGGCTTCGAGCGATGAACGGCTGGAGCGCCTCAAGGTTTTCGGCCTCGACCACGGGATAAACTACAGTCGCGACGACCTCGTCGAGCAGGTCATGAAGCTCTCGGGCGGCAAGGGCGTGGATCTCGTCGTCGATCCCGTCGGTGGCGCGACGCTGGCGGGAAGCCTCGGCGCCTTGGGCTATCGCGGCCGCGTTTCGCTGGTCGGGAACGCCGGTCGAGAACCGATGAAGGTCGATGTCTCGTCCCTGATGGCGGGAAACCGCTCGCTGACCGGCGTGTTCCTGGGCGCGGAGATCATGACCGATCGCGTGCACGACCTGATCCAGGACCTGATCGAACAGGCGGCGCGAGGCGAGCTGGAGGTCGTGATCGACAAGACCTTCCCGCTCTCCGAGGCCGCCGCCGCTCACGCCTATATCGAGAGCCGCCAGGCCGTCGGCCGGGTGCTGTTGATCCCATGAGCAACCGTGTCCTGGCCCATACGGGCGCCAAGTATCCGATCATCCAGGCCCCGATGGGCTGGATCGCCCGCTATCCGCTGGCGAGCGCCGTCTCGCGCGCCGGCGGCCTCGGGATCATCGAGACCTCGTCCGGCGAGACCGAGAACTGCAAGGCCGAGATCACCAAGATGGCGGCCAGCGGCCTGCCATTCGGGGTGAACCTGCCGATCCTCTTCCTGCGCGATGACGCCATGCTGCGCTTCGTCTGCGAGAGCGGGGTCAAGTTCGTCACGACCTCGGCCGGCAGCCCGGCCAAGTTCATCGGTCCGCTGAAGGACGCCGGCATCGTCGTCTATCACGCGGTCCCGACGGTCGACGCGGCGGTCAAGTGCGTCGAGGCCGGCGTCGACGGGCTCGTCGTGGAGGGGGCCGAAGGCGGTGGCTTCAAGAACCCGGAAGAAGTCTCGACCCTGGTGCTGCTACAGGCGATCCGCGCCAAGGTCGGCGTGCCTCTGGTCGCGGCCGGCGGCATCTGCGACGGACGCGGCATGGCGGCCGCCTTCGCCCTGGGCGCCGAGGCGGTCCAGATGGGCACCCGCTTCGTCAGCTCTGCCGAGAGCCCGGTGCACGCCAACTACAAGGCGGCGATCACGGGCGCGAAGGAGACCGGGACCTGGGTGCTGAACAAGAGGGCCAGCCCCTGCATCCGCGCCATCAAGACCGAACTGACCAAGGAGATCCACGACGCCGGCGTGATGCCGCCGGACGTGTTGAGGAACATCCTCGATGTCTACTTCGGCGGCGACATGGAGGCCGCGCCAGCGCTGGCCGGCCAGACCGTCGGCCTCATCGATGAGGTCAAGCCCGTCCAAGAGATCATCGACGAGACCGTCGCCCAATTCCATGACATTTGCGGGCGCCTCGGCGCCCTGGCCGCGACGCGCGGCTTCTAGAGGACATCCGACCATGCAGAATCTCTTTTCGCTCGAAGGCCGCGTGGCCCTGGTGACCGGCGGCTCGCGGGGCATCGGCGCGATGATCGTCAAGGGTTTCCTGACCTACGGCGCCAAGCGCGTCTACATCACCGCCCGCAAGGCGGCCGCCGAAGCGCTGAGCGAGTTTGGCGAGTGCGTTTCGCTGCCGGGCGACATCTCGACCATGGAGGGCGTCCAAGGGCTCGCGGATCGCATCAAGGAACGCGAGGACAAGCTGGACATCCTGGTCAATAACGCCGGCGCGGCGTGGGGCGCGGCCTTTGACGAGTTCCCGGAAGCGGGCTGGGACAAGACCGTCGACCTCAACATGAAGACGCCGTTCTTCCTGACCCAGGCCCTGATCGCTCCGCTGCGGGCGGCGGCGAAGGACCATGTCGCCAAGGTGATCAACATCGCCTCGATCGACGGACAGTCGGTGACCAAGGACGAGACCTATCCGTACGGCGCCTCCAAGGCCGGCCTGCTGCACATGACCAAGCGGATGGCCCTGCGCCTGGCGCCCGAGAACATCGCCGTCAGTTGCATCGCGCCCGGCGCTTTCGCGTCCGACATGAACAAGGTCGCCCGCGATCACGCGGACGTCGTGTCAAAGGCTATCCCGGCCGGCCGCATCGGAACCGAGGAAGACATGGCCGGCGCGGCCATCTACCTGGCCTCGCGGGCGGGGGATTATGTGATGGGTGGCGCCGTCACCGTCGACGGCGGGGTCAGCTTCGCGCGCTAGCCGAGCTCTTCGATGTCCGCCGGCTCGGCGTCGCTCATCGGCAGGTCGCAGGCGTCCTTGGCGTTGCCGCGAAGGGCAGGGGGGCGGGCGCCGCGCTCGCGGGCCGACATCAAGGACCAGCCGCCTGGCTTGAGGATTTCGAGCGGCGAGAAACGCGCCTTGTAGGCCATCTTCTCGCTGCCCGGCACCCAGTAGCCCAGGTAGACATAGGGCATGCCGCCCTGCTGGGCTTGCACGATGTGGTCCAGAATGATGAATGAGCCCAGGCTGCGGCGCGTCTCCTCGGGCTCGTAGAAGCTGTAGACCAGCGACAGACCATCGGCGAGCACGTCGACGAGAACGCAGGCGACAAGGTCGCCAGGCCCGCGATCCAACGACTTGCGCCGATACTCGATCAGGTGAGTGCGGACCGCGGTGTCCTCGACCATGGCCACGTAGTCGGGCCAGGTCATCTCGGCCATGCCGCCCTCGGCGTGGCGCGCCAACAGATAGCGACGCAGCAGTTCGAACTGCTCCAGCGTCGCTTCGGCCTCGACCAGATGGCGCTCGAGATCGTCGTTGCGATTCAGGACTTTCCGTTCCGACCGCGACAGCACGTATTCCCCAGCCGGGGCGCGGGCCGACTGGCAGGCGCGGCAGGTCTCGCAGGCGGGGCGGTAGGCGATGTTCTGCGAGCGGCGGAAACCAACCTGGGTCAGGCTGTCATTGACGGTGGGACCATCGGACAGCGGCAGATGCGCGAACACCTTCCGCTCCTCGCGACCCGGCAGGTAAGGGCAGGGCGTGGGCGCGGTCAGGAAGAACCGAAGCTGTCGCGTCGGAAAGTGCTGCGTCACGGAAGCCCGGTCCCCTCTAGCCTGATAGCGCCCTCTTTGGGATTAGGGGGTATCGCGTCTGGTTGCGCAAGCGTCACGGCGCCCGTGCGCGGCGAACGGTCACAGACCGTCTGGCAGCACCGGCTTTTCGCGCAGCAAGACGATCGAAATGCGCCGATTGCCAGCGAGTGTCGGGTCGTCGGCGTACAGGGGCTCGGAATTGGCCTTGCCCGACACCTGGTAGATGCGGTCGTCGTCAACGCCGGCCGCTCGCAGGATCTGGCGGGAGGCGTCGGCGCGCGAGGCCGACAGCGACCAATCGCCGTCCTGCTTTTTGCCATAGGCGCTGGCGCTGGTGTGGCCCGAGATCGTCACGCGATTGGGCAGCTGGGTGATCACCTTGGCGACGGCGCGCAGCAGGATGCGGGCGCGATCATTGGGGACCTTGGAGTTTTCCTGGAACATCGAGCGGCCTTCCTGGTCGACCAGCTGGATGCGCAACCCTTCGGGGGTCTGGTCGATCAGGATTTGCTTCGACAGTTCGGCGAGCTCGGGCATGTCCTGCAGCGACTGACGCAGCGATTGGGCGGCCGAGGCGAAGCTGTCCTGTTCTTTCTTGGCCAGGGCGTCGCGCAGAGCCTGTTCGCTGGCCGAGGCCAGGTTGGCGGTGTCGGTCGACTGACCGTCTTTCTCGACGCTGTCCGGAACCTCGGGGGCCATCTGCTGGATGGCCGACATCTTGCCGTCCGACTTGGCGCCGTCGTCGCCCAGCGAGGTCCCGCCCAGAATGCCGCCGGAGCCGCTGGTGGTGGACGAGATCGAGGCGGGCGCGAAGTAGTCGGCGATACCCTGCTTCTGCTCGGGGCTGGTCGTGTTGAGCAGCCACATCAGCAGGAAGAAGGCCATCATCGCGGTCACGAAGTCGGCATAGGCCACCTTCCAGGCGCCGCCGTGGTGGCCATGGCCCGAGACCTTCTTCACCTTCTTGATGAGGATCGGTTGCTCGCTGCTGACCGCCATCGTGCTTAAGCCTGTTTAACCGAGTGACCCGCAACCTGCCGAAAGGTCGTTAAGATGGGGTTGCCGTGGCGGGTCTTGGCCGCGTAATCCCAGGCTTCATTCTAGGAGTTCGCGATGAAGACGGCGTTTATCGGCCTGGGGGTCATGGGGTTTCCGATGGCGGGTCACTTGAAGGCCGCCGGCCACGACGTCGCCGTCTACAACCGAAGCCCTGAAAAAGCGCGACGCTGGTCCGAGAAGCACGGCGGTCCCGCGTTTCCGACGATCGCCGAGGCGGTGGCTGGCGCCGAGGTCGTGCTGCTCTGCGTCGGCAATGACGACGACGTCCGCGACGTCGTGGCGCAGGTCCTGCCGGCGATGGCCGAGGGCGGCGTCATCGTCGACCACACCACCACCTCGGCCAAGGTCGCGCGCGAGATGGCCGCCCTGGCGGCCGCGTGCGGGCGCGCCTTTGTCGACGCGCCGGTGTCCGGCGGCCAGGCGGGAGCCGAGAACGGCCAACTGACCATCATGGCCGGCGGCGACGAAGCGTCCTACGACCGCGTCCTGCCGGTCATCGAGGTCTACGCCAAGGCCGTCCGGCGCATGGGCGATGTCGGCGCGGGCCAGCTGACCAAGATGTGCAACCAGATCGCCATCGCCGGCGTCGTCCAGGGCGTGGCCGAAGCGCTGCACTTCGCCAAGCGCGCCGGCCTGCCGACCGACGACGTCCTGGCGGCGATCTCCAAGGGTTCGGCGCAGTCGTGGCAGATGGAAAACCGCTGGCCGACCATGGCGCGCGGCGAGTTCGAGTTTGGCTTCGCCGTCGACTGGATGCGCAAGGACCTGGGCATCGCGCTGGACGAGGCGCGCTCCAACGGCGCCACGCTGCCGGGCACGGCCCTGATCGACCAGTTCTACGCCGAGGTCCAGGCGATGGGCGGTAACCGCTGGGACACCTCGAGTCTGGTGGCTCGGCTGGAAAAGTAGGCGGCTAGCTCAGCAGGGCGTCGGCCAGTTCGCCGGCGTCCCAGCCGCTACGAGGCGCGACGAGGATCGGCGCGTGACGCTCGAAGGCGCGCAGCATCTCGACCGTCTGGTCGAGGTCCGGCGCGTCGAGGCTTTCGCTGACCACGATGGCCGCCACGGTCAGGCCCCGCGCGCGGGCGACCTCGAGCGCGATCGACAGGTCCTTCACCATCAGATCGAGTCCGAAGCCGCTGTCGAACTGGCGCGACAGCACGAACTGCTTGAACTTCTTCTGCGTCGAGTTGTTCATGCCGGTCGAGGCGTTGAGCACGTCGGTCATCAGCCCGGGATCGATTCCGAACTGCTGGCCGATCAGCAGGGCTTCGATGCCGATCAGGAAACCGCCCGCCGAGACGAGGTTGTTGAGCGCCTTCATCGCCTGGCCGGAGCCGAGGCCGCCGATGCGGTGAATCGTGGTGCCCATCGCGCGCAGCACCGGCTC
>CAKZJK010000098.1 GCA_936942565.1 uncultured Caulobacter sp.
GTTCCGGTTCGAGGTCCTGCCCGCCGATGTGGTCGATCAGATCGAGGTCGCCAAGACGACGACCGCCGACATGGACGAAGGCGCCTTGGGGGGCAATATCGACGTGCGGACCTTCAAGCCGTTGGACCGCGGTCGTCGGACGGTGGTCTCGGCGCGCGCCTCGGAGGGCCAAGCCGGCAAGACCGATCCATCCCTGTCCGGCGTGTGGAGCTGGGTGGACGACAGCGGGCGTCTAGGCGTTCTGGCGGGCGGAGTCGTCGAGCGCCGGAGAATCCGCAACGACCGCCTCTACCAGACCGGCTGGAACCTGAACCGCTTCGCCGCCGTGCTGGGCCCTGGCCTCTACACGCCGACCCGCACGCGACCGACGATCGAACTCGAGGATCGGCGCATGGCGTCGGCCGACTTCACCCTGCAGTGGCGGCCGTCTCCCCACTGGCGGCTAGATGTCGACCTTCTGGCCACGCGGCTGGACGCCCACTACCAGGAGTATGGGCTGGACATCCACACGGACGACACCTCGATCTCGAACCCGCGCTTCGTGGCCGGCAGCCAGGCGATCAAGGGCGATACCGCGCAGGCCGGAGTCATCGAGGACGCCCGCTGGATGGCCTCGCGGGAAACCAGCCTGAACCGGCATGACCTGCTGGCTCTGGGCGCGCACGAGCAATGGACAGGCGACGCCTGGACGATCGACGCCGACTACGCCTTTTCGCGCGCCCGCAGCTATCACCCGGACGGACATGGCACGATCCGCGCCCGCGTCGCCTTCTACGCGCCGCTGGAATACGACTTTCGAAACGGACTGAGCGGCGGTCCGACGCTGCGCACCACGCGCGACTACGCCGATCCGGCCAGCTTCGTCGGCCAGACGTTCGACTACACCTGGAAGGATTCTCGCGACACCGATCAGCTTTATCGGCTCGACGCGCGGCGAGAGCTGGGCGCCGGCGGGATTTCGTTCGGAGCCGAGGCGCATATCCGCAAGCGCGACTACCGCCGACGCGACTGGAACCTGGACACCTTGGTCGGCGTCCCGCTGACGAGCCTGGGCGGTAGGGCCTACGGCCTGACGCCCTTCGACGATTTCCTGAGCGGAACTCCCGCGGACCTGCCGCGCCGATGGGTGGCTCCGGACACCCGGTTCTTTTACGACCTGCTCTACACGCCGGCGATCGCGGACCAACCGCCGTCGCTCGCGGATCGACGCAATTCCTTCGTGGTGCGCGAAGCGATCCGTTCGGCCTACGCGCGCTATGAATTCGCCACCGCCGTATCGGACAGGCCGATCAGCGGAGACATTGGCGTTCGCTACGCGCGCACCCGCCAGACCTCGGTCGGCGTGATCGCGAGCGGCGACCATCCCCTGCCCGCCCAATGGCGCAAGGACTATGGAAACTGGCTGCCGAGCGCGAACCTGAGGATCGACCTTGGCGCCAACCTCCTGCTGCGCTTGGCGGCCTCGCGCGTGATCAGCCGGCCCAACGTCATCGACAGCGCGCCCCGCATCACCCTGGCGCGCGACACGCCGACCGCCAGTGGCGGCAACCCCGAGCTGGCGCCGTTCCTGGCCACCCAGGCGGACCTCTCGCTGGAATGGTACTTCCCTGGCGGCGGCGCGGTCAGCCTGGCCGCGTTCGACCGGAAGCTGGATAACTACATCACCGCCAAGAACACCTTCATCGAGGCGCCAGGGCGCGGTCAAATCCTGCTCTCGACCAACGTGAATGGCGGAGACGCTCGCCTGCAAGGCCTGGAAGCGACCTTCAGCCGTGTCTTCCGCGCGCTGCCGGCGCCGTTCGATGGCCTGGGCGTTCAGGGCGCGGCCACGCTGGTGCGGAGCCGCGCCAACTACTTCGCCGGCGACCGCGTGATCCGCAACGCCCTGCTCGGTCTCTCGCGCTCCAGCTGGAGCGCCGTCATCTTCTACGAGAAGGGGCGCGGCTCGGCGCGGCTCGGCTACAACTGGCGGGGCGCGTACCTGACGTCGATCGGAAGCTCGATCACGGCGCCATCGACCACGGCGGCGTTCGGCTCTCTGGACGGCGCGGCCTCCTGGCGGTTGAGCCGAACCGCCACCCTTTCCCTGGAGGGCGTCAACCTGGCCGACGCCCGCCGCTACGTTTACGGCGAGAGCCGGGACCAGCCGATGGAAATCCACCATTGGGGCCGGTACCTGTCCGCGAGGATGAGATGGGCGTTCTGACCTTCCCCGGCGCGAGCGCCAGCGTCGATCCGCCCGATGGACCTAGCGAATCCGCCCCGGCCAATCCGCCCCTGGAGGCCCCGCGGTTCGAGGCGCTGGTGTCGCGTTATCGTCGCCCGCTGCAGCGCTTCTTCCAGCGCCGGTCCGTCGGGGTCGAGGACGCCGAGGATCTGACTCAGGAGGTCTTCATGCGGCTGTCGCAGCGGTTCTCGCGTCTGCACTGGGGTAATCCGGACGGGCTGGTGTTCACGGTCGCCGCCAACACCCTGGTCGATCACGAGCGCCATCAGCGTTCCCGTCGGCGCGATCGCCATGTCGAGGTCGACCCAGGCCTGCCCGCGGATGAACCGACCGCCGAGGCCGCCCTGGCGGGCCGCCAGCGGCTGGCCAAGCTGGTCGCGGCCCTGGACCAACTGCATCCCAACGCGCGCGCCGTCTTCGTGCTGTGCCGTTTCGAAAACCTGACCCAAGCCGAGGCGGCGGCGCGCCTGAACCTGTCGCTGAGCGCCGTCGAGAAGCACATGATGAACGCCCTGGCGCGCCTGCGCGACGCCATCGAGACCGCGCATGACGCCTGAGCATTCCGAAGCCCGCCGCCTGATGGCCGCCAGCCTGACCCGCCCCCTGACCGTCGCGGAACGGGCCGCGCTGGACGCTTGGTCGGCCTCGTCCGCCGAGGCGCGCGAGGAGATCGCCCGCACCCGGGAGGTTTGGCTCTCCATGGCGCTCGCGGCCGACGCGCCCCCGGTGCGCGCCATGCGCCAGGAGGCGCGCCGCCAAGCGCGTCTGGACCGATCCGCCCGGCCAGGCCGGCGCGCGGTGGTGGCGGGCCTAGGCCTGTTGGCCGCCGGCCTCGTCGTGGGCGTGGCGATCAATGTTGGACCACGCGTTCAGAGCTACGACGCGCCGCCACACGCCTCGGCCCGTCTGACGCTCGCCGACGGCAGCCTCGTGGTGCTCAGCCCCGGCGGCCGTCTGACCACCCGCTTCCGGTCCCATGCCCGGGACGTATCGCTGGAGGCCGGCGACGCGTTCTTCGAGGTGGCTCACGACAAGTCTCGTCCCTTCGCGGTCGCGGCCGCGGGGCGGACCCTGGTGGTGCTCGGCACGCGCTTCAACGTGGCCGGCGGGGGGCGGTTAACGGTTTCCCTGGTCGAGGGTTCGCTGCGCGTCAGCCAGCCGGGAGCGGCCAGCGTGCTGCTTCTTCCCGGCCAGCGCTATGTCGGGGCGGCCGGGGTCGGCGGCGATGTCGGGCCCGGTGACGTGAAAGGCGACGCGGCATGGACCGATGGCCGGGTGGTGCTCGCCGACGCCAACCTTGGTCAGGCGGCCGAGCGATTGTCGCGGGCCTCGGGTCGGCAGGTCCGGCTGACGGATCCTGCGCTGGCGCGTCTACGGCTGTCGGGCTCGCTGGATGTCCGCCGGATGGATGACGTCGGCGCGGCGCTGGAGGCCCTGCTGCCGGTGCGGACGTTGGTCACGCGGGAAGGAGGCCTCGTCGTCTCGCCGATTTCGCGATCCTCCCGGCACGGATAAAATCCCGAGTTTTCAACAGGATCGTCGCAAATATTTCACCGATCTCGGACTGAGGGCCAGGGCGATCGCCTTCGTTCTTCCGTGCTGACCCGCCTCCCTGCGGGCCAACCAGAGATCGGGGGATACATGTCCAGCTCGAAGTTCCCGTCCGCGCGTTGCGCGGGCGCCGTCGCCATCCTCGCCTTCGCCGCGCTGGCCGGGAGCCAAGCGCAGGCCGCCGACGCGGCCGCCGCGCCGGCCGCCGAACCGGCGGACGCCGTGGATGCGATCGTCATCACCTCGTACGGTCGGAGCCTGCAGGCCGCCGCCGCGCTGAAGCGCTCGGCCGACTACGGATTGGACGCCATCAACGCCGAGGACATCGGCAAGTTTCCAACCCGCAACGCCGCCGAGGCGCTGCAGCTGGTCACCGGCGTGACCATCGATCGCCAGCGCGGCTCTGGCCTCTATGTGAGCGTGCGGGGTCTGGGCCCGCAGTTCCAGTACACCGAGCTGAACGGCCGCTCGATCGCCGTGAACGATCTGATCGAGAACGGCGGCGCCCGCGGACGTCAGTTCCGTTTCGAGGTGCTGCCCGCCGAGCTGATCTCGCAGATCGAGGTCGTGAAGACCCCGACCGCGGACATGGACGAAGGCGCCCTGGGCGGCAACATCAACATCAAGACCTTCAAACCGTTCGACCTGGGCAAGAAGGCCGCCTTCTCGGTGCGCGAGACCTACAATGACGTGCGCGAGAAGGCCGACCCGTCGGCCTCGGGCCTGGTCAGCTGGACCAATCCGGACAAGACGTTGGGCGTACTGGCCTCGGGCCTCTACGACGAGCGCCACGTGCGCAACGACCGCCTCTACATGGTCGGCTGGAACCTCGATAAGTTCAAATCGGTGCTGGGCTCGGGCCTCTACACGCCCACCCGCACCCGTCCGACGGTCGAGACCGAGCACCGCAAGCTCTATTCGGGCGCCGTCTCGGGCCAGTGGAAGCCCAACGGCGACTTCCAGACCGACGTCGATGTCATGGTGACGCGCCTGGACGTCGACTACGACGAGTTCGGCCTCGACATCTATCCGGACGACACGACCTTCGCCGTCCCGACCTTCGTGGCCGGCTCGCAAAAGGTGGTCGGCGACACCGTCGTCGGCGGCACGATCAACAACGTGCGCTGGATGGCCTCGCGCGAGACCAGCCTGAACCGCCACGACCTCGCGATCTTCGGGATCAAGCAAGCCTGGACGCCCGGCGCCTGGACGTTCAACGCCGAGTACGGCTATTCGCGCGCCCGCAGCTATCACCCCGACGGCAAGGCCACGACGCGCGACCGCATCGCCTTCTTCGCCCCGCTGACCTACGACTTCTCGCGTGGGTACAAGGCCATCCCGCAGCTGACCACCACGGTCGACTACACCAACCCGGCGAACTATGTCGGCCAGGCTTTCGACTACACTTGGAAGGACTCGCGCGACACCGACGAGACCTTCCGCCTGGACGGCGCGCGGGTGTTCTCGGGCTGGCTCACCAAGCTCGCGTTCGGCGTCGAGCAGCACAACCTGAACCGCACCTACCTGCGCCGCGACTGGGTGCTGAACGACATCCTGAACGTGCCGCTGACCACGCTCGGTTCGAGCTTCTATCAGACCATGCCCTACTCGGGCTTCCTGTCGGATCTGTCGGGTAACTCGCCGCGCGCCTGGGTCTCTCCGACCAGCGACGCCTACTACAACAAGATGTTCACGCCGGCCGTCGCCGCCCAGCCGTGGTCGAACGCGGACCTGCGCAACACCTTCATCGTCGATCAGAAGATCCACAGCGCCTACGCGCGCGGCGACTTCAAGTTCGACCTGGGCGGCGTGCCGGTCAGCGGCAACGCGGGCGTCCGCTACGCCGAGACCAAGCAACTGGCCAGCGGCACGCTGATCAGCGGCTCGACGCCGGTGCCGGTCGCCTATCTGAAGGAATACAAGAACTGGCTGCCCAGCCTGAATATCAAGGCCGAGCTGCGTGAGGACCTGATCGCCCGTTTCGCGGCCTCGCGCGTCGTCAACCGCCCGAACGTCACCGACAGCGCCCCGCGGATCACCGTCTCGCGCGACTCGCCGACGGCCTCGGGCGGCAACCCGGATCTGGATCCGTTCCTGGCCGACCAGTACGACGCGTCGCTGGAGTGGTACCCGGCCCCGACGACGGCCGTGACCGGCGCGGTCTTCGTCAAGACGATGGACAACTACATCACCGCCCAGAACACCACGATCCAGGTGCCGGGCCGCGGCGATGTGCTGCTGTCCAGCAACGTCAATGGCGGCGACGCCAAGGTGACGGGCTTCGAAGCGGCCTACAACCAGTCGCTGAACTTCCTGCCGGCGCCGTTCGACGGCTTCGGCGTGCAGGCGTCGGTGACGCTGGTCGACAGCAAGGCGAACTACTTCGCCGGCAACCGTCAGATCAAGGACGACCTCGTGGGCCTGTCCAAGCGCTCCTACAACCTGGTCGGCTACTATGAGAAGGGCCCGATCAGCGCCCGTCTCGGCTGGTTCTGGCGCTCGCGCTACCTGTCGTCGATCGGCAGCACCACCCAGGCCCAGTCCTACATCGACGCCTACGGCTCGCTGGACGGGTCGCTCTCGTACCAGATCACCCCGCAATACGCGGTGACCCTGGAGGGTTCGAACCTGACCGACGAGATCCGCTACGTGTACGGCAAGTCCAAGGACCAGCCGATGGAGATCTATCACTGGGGCCGCACGGTCTCGCTGACGCTCCGCGGCAAGTTCTAACCCTCTCCCCTAACGCCCTCGATAAGCGAGGGCGTCGCCTCGCGCGGACCGACCTCGAGTTGGTCCGCGCTTCTTTTCGCCGATCTGACCACCCGATCCGCGAGAAGCCACGCCCGATGCGCCGCTCTATAAATCGACGGCCGCTCGAAAGCTGGACAGTACAAGTCGGCCGATGCGACCGACGAGCGCGGTGCGCCCCAGGCCTTACCGTCCTTTACGCCACTTTACGCCAAAGACCGTGACGCGCGGCCTAGGCTGCCGAGGAGGCGCCGTGTCGGCGAGAAGCCGTTGGAGCGCCTCCCCACGAAGCGGGACGCCCCATGCCAGAAGCCTCAACGACGAACGACCCTGACCTGGACGCCATCCTGGTGCGCGAGACCGGCGCGGGTCTCTTTCAGGTCGATATCCAGGCCGGCGGCGCGCATTTCATCGCCGACGAGCCAGTCGCGTTCGGAGGCATGGGGTCGGGCCCCGATCCTTACGATCTCCTGGCCGCCGCCCTGGGGGCCTGCACCACCATGACCCTGCGGCTCTACGCGCGTCGGAAGGCCTGGCCGCTTGAGACGGTTTCTGTGCGCGTGTCCCATGCCCGCGGAAACCTCGAGGCTCGTGACACCTTCACCCGCGAGGTCACCGTCACGGGCGCGTTGGACGAAGCTCAGCGCTCGAGGCTGGCCGAGATCGCGGACCGCTGCCCGGTCCATCAGACGCTCGACCGCGGCGCGGACGTCGTCACCCGCTTCGTTACCCCCGCGGCGCCCGCTGGAGAGGCGGCGACGGGCCTTCACGCGCGCCACATGACCGAGGCGTGCGGTCCCGAAGCACGAGCCAGACAACACACCGCGTCCTAGACTCGCGACCCCGCCGGCAATTCCCTAACTTTCACTGGAGCCAGCGCGCGTCGATCATGCGACCGTCGGCCTGGCCCGGACGCCAAGGAGACCACCATGAAGATCACCAGGACCGGATCGGCCGCCTGGAGCGGCGGCATCAAGGATGGCAAGGGCTCGATCTCGACGGAGAGCGGGGCCTTGCAGGCCTATCCGTACGGTTTCTCCAGCCGCTTCGAGGGCCAGCCGGGCTCAAATCCCGAGGAGCTGGTCGACGCGGCCTGCTTCACCATGGCGCTCTCCCTGGCGCTTGGCGAAGCAGGTCTGCGCGCGGACCAGATGGACACCTCCGCCAAGGTCACGCTCGAGCAGGTCGATGGCGGCTACGCGATCACCGCGTCGCACCTGACTCTGAGGGCGAGAATTCCCGGCGCCGACCAGGCGACGTTCGAGAAGGTGGCCGCCGGCGCCAAGGCGGGCTGCCCGGTCTCCAAGCTTCTCAACGCCGAGATCACCCTGGACGCGGCGCTGGTCGAATAAAGCCCGCCACGCGCGGTAAGGCGATGAAGGACTTCTCGTGAGCCGATACAGCTTCCTCGACCTCGCCAGTTCGCCGAGCGTCAAAGCGGCCCAGGCCGAGATGGGCGTCGACCATCTGTGGGCGCCTGGACAGGTCGATCGCCCGATGGAGGCGTTCACCGCCCACGAAGGGGCCTTCATCGCCGAACGCGACAGCTTCTACATGGCCAGCGTCTCGGAGACGGGTTGGCCCTACGTCCAGTACCGAGGCGGGCCGCCCGGTTTCCTGAAGGTCATCGACGAGACCACGCTGGCGTTCGCCGACTTCCGGGGCAATCGCCAGTACATCAGCGTCGGCAATCTGGACGCCAATGACCGCGTGGCCCTGATCCTGGTCGACTACCCTCGGCGCGCCCGACTCAAGATCCTGGCCCACGCCGAACGTCTCCCGCTCGACGCCGACCCAGCTCTGATGGCGCGCGTGTCCGACCCCGGATATCGCGCCAAGCCCGAACGCATCTTCCGCCTGAAACTGGCCGCGTTCGACTGGAACTGCCCCCAACACATCGTGCCGCGCTTCACGGAGGCTGAGATCGCCAGCGCGGTCCAGCCGCTACGCGATCGGCTGGCGGCGTTAGAGGCGGAGAACAGCGCCCTGCGCGAGCGGCTCGCGGAGCGCTAGGACAGGCGCCGATCCAGGAAATCGAGCATGTGGTCGGCGATCTCGCGCGCGTGGGTCTCCAGCGCGAAGTGTCCAGTGTCCAGGAAACACACTTCCGCTCCAGGCAGATCGCGACGGAAGGCCTCGGCGCCGGCCGGCAGGAAGAAGGGGTCCTTATCCCCCCAGACGGCCAGGAGCGGCGGCTGGCGCTCGCGAAAGTACTGGTGGATGCGAGGATAGAGCGCGACATTGCTGGCGTAGTCGGCGATCAGGCGAAGCTGGATTTCCGCGACGCCCGGCCGCGACATCAGGGCGTAGTCGAGCCAATAGCCCTCGGGTTCGACCTGTGTCTCGTCGGGCGCGCCGTGGGTGTACTGCCAGCGCGTGGTTTCCAGGGTGAACATGGTCCGCATCGCCTCGCGATTGGCCGGCGAGGGATCGGCCCAATAGGCTCTGGTCGGCGCCCAGCCATCGCTGAGCCCCTCCTCGTAGGCGTTGCCGTTCTGCGAGATGATCGCCGTGATCGCTCCGGGCCGAGCCATCGCCAGCCGCAGCCCCACGGGGGCGCCGTAGTCGAAGACGTAGATGGCGTAGCGGGCCAGTCCGATGACATCGGTGAAGGCCTCGATCGTCGTGGCCAGGCTCGCGAAGCCGTAGTCGAACCCGGCCGGCGCGGTCGTGAAGCCAAAGCCCGGGAGATCGGGCGCGACCACGTGATAGCGATCCGCGAGGCGCGGGATCAGGTGGCGGAATTGATGGGACGACGTCGGAAAGCCGTGCAGCAGGAGGATCGTCGGATGTTCTCGACGGCCGGCCTCGCGATAGAAGATCGAGACGTCGCCGACTTCCGCGCGCCTCAGGACGATCTCGGTCTCGACGGACTTGGGCATCGGCGGTCCTTTCCCGTGGCGCGCGTGACGATGGCCCGACGAGGCGATGACCGACAGTAAAGCGCGGTAAGGCGTGGTGAAGCGGTCGGACGGAGCCGTCCGCTTACCGCGTGACCTGAAGCTCGATCCCCAGAACCCGAGGTGGCGTGATGCTGGCGCGAGGCTCGCCCAGCGTGGGGAAGGCGTGGCCAATGTATCGCCGGTCGGTCAGGTTCCGGCCAAAGGCCGTCACGGACCACCGTCCGCTAGCTCCGCGAAGCGTGACGCGGCCGTTGAAGACCTGGGTCGGATCGCGGGAGAACAGGGCCAGTTCTCCGGGCTGATGATAGATGCGGCTGGCGTGGACGTATTCGGCGCGGAAGATCAGGTCTCCCCCCTCGGTCATGGGGTGGCGATACTGGGCGTTGAGATTGACCTGCGCCTTGGGCGCTCTGTTCAGCCGCCCTCCGGAATAGTCGACCTGTGAAACGGGATCGACGAAGTGCTTGTAACGCGCGTCGAGGCGCGCGGCGCTGGCGGTTATCTCCAGGCGTGGGGTCGGACGGACGGCGAGTTCGAGTTCGGCTCCGTCGATGGTGGCGGTCGCCGCGTTGCGCACGATCAGGAAGCCGAGGCTGTCGGTCGTCCTGACCTGAAGGTTGCGGTAGTCATAGTGAAACAGGCTCGCATTGACTCGCAGGCGGCCGCCCTGGGAGGCGTGCTTGAGACCCGCCTCGTAGGCCTGAAGGGTCTCGGGCTCGAAGACGTTGGGCTTGGGAGACGTGATCAGGCTGACGGACGTCGAGCCGCCGCTCTTGAAGCCCTTCGAATAGCTGGCGTAGGCCAACAGATCGTGGCGAGGCCGATACTCCACGCCCAGCCGCGGCGACAGACTGGACCACGTCGTCTTCTGGCGCGACGGCGGATAAGAAACAAACAGGGGCGGCAGGTCGACCGTGAACTGCTGAAGGAAATCGAACCGCTTCGACTCCCGGCTCCAGCGAAGCCCCCCCGAAACCGAAAGGGTGTCGGTCAGCCGATAGCGAGCGTCGCCGAAGACGGCCACCGCGACAGTGCGATTGGCCCCGGTGATGTGTTGCGTCGTCGGGCTGGGCAGACCGAAATTGGCCGTGAAATCGAGATAGATTGGACTTCGGGTGTTGGCCCGTTCGGTGAAGCCGTAGACACCGCCGAGCCATTGCAGGCGGCCCTCCCCGTCCGAAGCCACCCGCAGTTCCTGACTGAACTGGGTCGTGCGGTCGAATTGGCTGAAGCGGATGGCGTTCAGCGGCGAGGCGTCGGTGTCGATCACGTTCGACAGCCTGGCCTTGCGATACCCGCTGATCGAGGTGACCCGCGCGCCGTTCAGGTCGTAGCTCGCCTCCAGCGCGGCGCCCCAGGTCCTTCGGTCTTCTCGCGGCGACGCATCCAGGGCGATGCGCTTCGGATCGAAGCTCGGGCTCGCGCTGTTGTGGAGCACGACCGGCATGTCGTGCTCGTTCAGGTCCACGCTGATTTGAACGTCCAACGCCGCGCTCGGCCGCCAGCGCAGCGCGCCGCGGATGGTGAAGGTGCGCTGGGGATCCAAGTCCTTGCCCGTGAGAACATTGGTCGTATAGCCGTCGCGCCCGCTCGCCGCGAGCGCCAGCTTTCCAAACCATGCCCCGCCCAGCGGGCCCGCGACCAGCCCCTGCGCGCCCCAGACGTTGAAGCCGCCGACCCGCGCGCTCGCCTCCGCGGCGAGAACCTCGCTGGGTCGCCGGGTCACGACATTGATGGCCCCGCCCGTGGCGTTGCGGCCGTAGAGCGTCCCTTGCGGACCGCGCAGAACCTCGATCCGCTCGACATCCACCAGGTCGAAGAGATTCATGTATGGGCGCGCGAGATAGACGCCGTCGAGATAGATGGCGATCGGCGCGTCCGCCCCGATGCCAAGATCGTTCTGCCCGACCCCGCGTATGGAAATCGGCACCGCGCCCTGCCCTTCGCCCGTGCCGATCGTCAGACCCGGCGTATAGGCCGCCAGATCGCTTATGTCGCGCACGCCGCTGCCGGAAAGTTGTTGGCTGGTAAAGGCCGAGACGGCCAGTGGCGTGTCCTGAAGCCGGGTCCTGAAGTGGGTCGCCGTTATGGTGATCTCGTCCACGCCGTCGTTGGACGATTGGGCGGCGCACGGCGTGGCCACGACACCGATCGCCAGAACCACGCCCGGCAGGGCGAACCCTCGACAATGGTTCGAGCCTCGCATTCCCCCTCCCCCGACATCGGTGCAAGTCACCGCGCGGCCGGCGGCCCCATCCGCCCGCGCGACCTCAGCCTAGCCCAGGCGCCCGCGCGACGTTGGGCGGTATTGGTCGCGCCGCGCTAGACCATGGTCGAACGAAGCTCGACCATGGTTGAGGCATGGCGGCCAGCTTCGCGCCTGGGGCGACCCGCTCGCGCGTCAGGCGCCCGCTCTCGCCACCGCCTGGGCCTTTTGGAAGCTCTCCATCACGGCGACGTAGTTGGGCGCGACCAGACCATAGAGCTTGGCCAGTTCGGCGGCCTCGGGGCGGACCCAGGTGCGATGGAGTTCGCTCAGCAGGGCGTTGGTGGAGGTCGGCTTGACCCCGCCCTGGACAAAGCGGGCCAGGCTGGTGCGCGAGGCCATCTCGCTCGGATCGCCCGAGGCGTCGACAACGGCGTAGACGTCGTAGCCCGCCACCACCGCGTCGAGGGCGGGGAACATCACGCAGACACTGGTCCAGACCCCGGCCATGATCAGCGTCTTGCGGCCGGTGGCCTGGACTTGCGCGACGAAGTCGCCGTTGTCCCAGGCGTTCACCTCGCCCTTGCGGGATACGTAGATCGCGTGCGGAGCGTGTTCGTGAATCTCCGGCATCAGCGGTCCGTTCGATCCCGCCGGCTCGGACGCGGTCGTGATCACGGGGATCTTCAGCAAGGTCGCGAGACGAGCGATCATTTCGACATTGCGTCGAAGATCGGCCACGGGGATGTCCTTGACCGTCTGGAAGAGACCCGACTGGTGATCCAGCAGCAGGATCACCGCGTCGGCGGGGTTGATCAGGGCCGCGCCACCGCCCGTGGGCAGGACTCTCGATTTCTGGTTCGGCGACGTCATCGGATTTCCTTGCGTGGGGAGTCTGAAGCTCTGGGATCGCGCGCGGGCGGCGCCCAGACGCAAGCCCCGCGCCAATGCAGTCTCGCCCGGGATCGCGACCTCATCCAGTAAAGCGCGGTAAATTCCCGCGCCCAGCCCCGCATCATCTATTACGGCGGCGTAAAATTTCAGCGGCTTGATACAATAGTTCGACGCCAGCCCGATCCGCTGGACGCCAATTCATGGCCTTGACCGCGCTTTACCACGCCTAACCAGCGCGGCATCCCCATTGGGAATACTCCTTTGGCGATCTCATCGCCCTGGCGGCGGGCGCGTCCAAGTAATCGCGCCGCCAGAAACGCCACGCATCGGGGCCGTGGCTCGGCCTTGCCCTCCCCCGAATTTCCCAGGAGACTTCCATGACCCGCCTGTTGACCTCTCTGGCGCTCGCCGCCGCCACCCTCGCGGTCGCGCCGCCCGTCCACGCCGCCACGGCTCCCAAGGCCGCCGTCAGCCGCCCGACGCCGCCCGTCATCCACTATCGTGTCGCCACCGTCGACGGCGTGAAGGTGTTCTATCGCGAGGCCGGCCCGGCCAACGGGCCCGTCGTGCTGCTGCTGCACGGGTTTCCGACCTCGTCGCACATGTTTCGCAACCTGATCCCGCTTCTGGCCGACAAGTATCGGGTCATCGCCCCGGACTACCCGGGCTACGGCCAGAGCGACGCGCCTGACCATACCCAGTTCTCCTACACCTTCGCCAACCAGGCGGACGTCATCGACAAGCTGGCGACCCAGCTCGGTCTCAAGCGCTACACCATGTACGTCATGGATTACGGCGCCCCGATCGGTTACCGCCTGGCGCTGAAGCATCCCGAGCGGGTCAGCGGCCTGATCGTGCAGAACGGCAACGCCTACAACGAAGGCCTGCAATCACCGTTCTGGGATCCGATCAAGGTCTACTGGAAGGACCGCTCGCAAAAGAACCGCGACGCGCTGAACAACCTCGTCACCCTGGACATCACCAAGTTCCAGTACACCGACGGCATGGGCGACGTGGCGCGGATCAGCCCCGACAACTGGGTGCACGACCAAGCTCTGCTGGACCGGCCAGGCAACCGCGACATCCAGCTGGACATGCTCGGTGACTACGGCTCGAACGTGCCGTTCTATCCCGACTTCCAGAAGTTCTTCCGCGATCGTCAGCCGCCGACGCTGATCGTCTGGGGCAAGAACGACAAGATCTTCCCCGAGGAAGGCGCCCACCCCTATCTGCGCGATCTGCCCAACGCCGAGATTCACATCCTCGACAGCGGCCACTTCGCCCTCGAGGACCGTCTCGATGTGATGGCGCCGCTCATCCACGACTTCCTCGACCGGAAGGTCAAAAACTAGGACCCTTCCGCCTGCTTCGAAGTATCCGCGATGCTCATCGCGTCGCGGATATTTCGCCGAGATGCTTGGCGAAGATGTCCTCGATCCAGGCCTCGTCGCGCGGTGTCAGCTCCACGAACAGAACCCGACGCGGCGGCGCGCCGGCCTTCGCGGCGTCGGTGCCGTCGGGGAGCTCGATGACCCCCGACCGCATGGTCCGCGCCAGCAGGGCCAGGGCCTCCTCAAGGCCGCTTGGCATCGACGGGGCGGACACTGGTTCGACCTCCGCCGCGATGGCCCGAACCGAGACGTTCCCAGTCGTTGACGCCTCGCTCCTCTTCACGGGAGCGATGAAGCGGTAGCCACGACCATTCACGGTCGCGATGTACCTCGCGGCGTCGACGTCGTCGTTCAAGGCGCGGCGCAGCGCGGCGATATGGACCTTGAGATTGCCCTCGACCACGGTGGTGCTGGGCCAGGCTTCTTCGATCAGCTCGTTCTTGGTCAGGACCTCGCCGGGCCGCTGGACAAAGGCGGCCAGGAGATCGAGCGCGCGGCATCCGACCCGAACCACCTCGCCATCCCTCAGGAGCAGCTGTCGCCCAGGCGCGAAAACGTAGGCGTCGAAGGAAAAGGACGGCGCGGGGGTCATGGAACCATGGCCCGGCGGGAGAGCGGACGAGCGGCCGCGGCGCGCGGAAGGGCGGATTTCGGAACGCTCGACACCCCACCCTCCGTTTTCAACCGAACCGGGAAAAGGTACCGCGCCGCGCCGGGGGGCTTCAATTTATCGATGGTCGCGCCGTGCTGGACGGAAGGCGAACCGTACTCGACCTTCGTCGAGTTGACGCCGCGGGCCGGCGAAGGCCTACCATCGATCTCGCGGAGAGCTGGCTGGCCAAGACGTCGGGCTCGCCGCTCTTGGGCGAAGCCCGCGCTCCCGTCCGGCGAACTAGACCATCGTCGAGCCTGGATAGTCCTTTGGTCGAGATGGAAGCCGCGGCGGGATCGCGCTAGGTTGCGCCACGCTGGAGAGTTAGGACAAAGGGCTCCTTTTGCCAACGCCGCACCTCAGCCACCCCACAGCCAAAAGCCTCGGACAGGACCCGCTCCTCGGCGACCTCGAGCGGCTGGGCGAGCTGTCGGACGCCTGGCTGGGCTTGGACCCGACCTCCATCGCCGAGAGCGTGCTGGAGACCTTGCTCGACATGCTGGCGCTGGACTTCGTGGGCCTTCGCTTCAGCGACGGCGCGCACGTCTTTCTGCGCGTCGGACAAGAGTTCGGCGCGATCGCCTCATTCGACGAAATCCGCAACGCCCTGCCCCCCGCGGCGGAGAGCGTGTCCCCCGACGACGTCGTGGTAATCGGCCAGGCCCCTGTCGCGGTGTTTCGATGCCCCTTGGGTATCGGCGCGAGCCTGGGCGAGATCATCGCCGGAGCGCGACGGCCGGGTTTTCCGGATTCGCTCGATCGGTCCAAGCTCAAGCTCGCCGCGATCCAGACCAGCCTCGCCTGTCGCGAGACGCGGGAGCTGAATGATCGCAAGACGCCTCCCGACACTCGTGACAAGCCGCTGTCCGAGCAAGACCTGGCCGAGAGTGAGTGGCGTCTCAACCTGACCATCAACACGATCCCGACCATGGCGTGGTCGACGACCGCCGATGGGCTGATCGACTTCTGCAACCAAAACTTCGTGGACTTCGTCGGTTGGACCGCCGAGGACATCAGCGGCCAAGGCTTCTGGCCGATCTTCCACCCCGACGACGTCGAGCATCTCCTGTCCGAATGGCAGGACATCATGGCGACCAAGCGCCCTCGCGATGTCGAGGGCCGCATCCGTCGCGCCGACGGCGAATACCGCTGGTTCGTGCTGCGCCAGAACCCGCTGCTCGACGCCGACGGAAACGTGATCAAGTGGTACGGGGCCGGGGCCGACATCGAGGATCGCAAACGGGCGGAGCGGGCGCTGGAGGAGGCTCAGGCGGCCCTGGTGGCCAGCGAACGGAACCTCAACCTGATCATCAATTCCCTGCCCGTCCTGGTCTGGTCGGCCCGTCCCGACGGCAGCGCCGACTTCATCAATCAGAGCTGGCGAGACTATGCCGGCGAACCAGCGGACAAGATCCTCGAGTGGGGCTTTCTCGACCTCTATCATCCCGACGACGTGGAAGGGATGATGGAGACCTGGACGCGGGACATCACCCACGGCGACCAAACGGCGCTAAAGGGGCGCGTTCGCGGCGCGGATGGCCAGTATCGCTGGTTCTACTTCGCGGGCCGAAAGATCACCGACGCCAACGGCATGGTCCGTTGGTTCGGCGTGAACGTCGACATCGAGGATCTGCAGCGGGCCGAGGACGCGCTTCGGGCCAGCGAGGCGGCCCTGCGCGAGAGCGAACGGGCCTTGAACCTGATGCTCGACGCCATCCCCTGCATGGCGTGGTCGGCCACGGCCGAAGGCCACGTCGACTCCGTCAACAAGCAGTTCGGCGACTTCGTGGGCATGACCGCCGAAGAGGTTCTACGGGCCGGCTTCCACGCCCAGTTTCACCCTGACGACGTCGACAGAATGTTCGTCGAGTGGAAGGCCATGATGGCCACGAAGCAAGGCGGCGACATCGAAGGCCGCTCGCTGAGGGCGGACGGCGAGTATCGGTGGCTGATGTGCCGCTGCAGCCCTCTGCTGAACACCGACGGAGACGTGGTTCGCTGGTACGGCGTCAACCTCGATATCGAGGATCGCAAGCGCGCGGAGGCCGCTCTGCGAGCGAGCGAGCAAAATCTCAGTCTGATCCTAGACTCGCTTCCGGTGCTGACGTGGTCCGCCAGGGACGACGGCAGCGCGGATTTCGTCAACCAGCGCTACCTCGAGTACGTGGGCCTGCCGGCCGAGGACATCCTCGAGTTCGGCTTCGCCAACCTCCTTCACCCCGACGACGTCGACGGCCTGATGGAAGATTGGAATGAAAAACAGAACGGCGCTCGCGTGTCGCTCGCCCAAGGCAGAATTCGTCGGTTCGACGGCGAGTATCGATGGTTCTATTTCTCGGGTCAGAAATTCGCCGACGCCAACGGCGCCGAGCGCTGGTTTGGGGTGAACCTGGATATCGAGGACCTCAAGCGCACCGAGGCGGCGCTCAAGGCCAGCGAGGCGGCGCTTCGCAGCAACGAGTTGCGATTGCAGCATATCATCAACGCGGTGCCGGGGCTCGTTTGGTCCGCCGACGCGGACGGGACCATCACGTTCCTGAGCCAGCAGTACTTGAACTACATCGGTCTGGACGCCGAGCGGGCTCGTGAAGGCGGCTGGCGAGACGCGCTCCACCCCGAGGACGCCGAGGGCCTGTTGGCGGCGTGGGATCTGGCGTTCACCGAGGGGCGGGCCAACGAACATGAAGCCAGATTGCGCAAATCCGACGGCAGCTACCGTTGGATGTTGTTCCAAGCGAGCCCGTCGTTCGACGACGCGGGACGGCTCGCCGGCTGGTTTGGCGTCAACATCGACATCGAAAATCGCAAGCGCGTCGTCGAGGACTTGCGCCAAAGCCAGAACCATCTGGCTCACATGACGCGCATGACGGCCATGGGCGAACTGGCGGTATCGATCGCTCACGAGGTCAACCAGCCCTTGATGGCGATCGTCACCAACGCCGGGGCGTGTCTGAGATGGCTGAATGGCGAAGAGCCGGATTTGACGATGGCGCGTCAGGCGGCCGAGCGGATCGTGCGGGACGGACACCGCGCCGGCGACATCATCACGAGCCTGCGTAACCTGGCGCGAAAATCCGCGCCGCGCATGGACAGCGTCCACCTGGAGCAAGTCATCCAAGTGGTGCTGGCGCTGCTCCAGGGCGAGCTGCAGCGCAAGGGGGTTGTCGCCAAGACGCAGCTTGAAATGGGCTCGCTGACCATCCTGGGCGACGTCACCCAGTTGCAGCAGGTGGTGCTCAATCTGGTCATGAACGCGATCGAAGCCATGGCCGCCCTCGATGACGGCCCTCGCCGGCTCACCGTGCGCGCTCAGGTTCGCAAGGGCGAGGCGCTGGTGAGCGTCGGCGACACGGGGCCAGGCCTTGGCGACGATACCGATCGACCGTTCGAAGCCTTCTTCAGCACGAAGGCCGAGGGCATAGGCATGGGCCTGTCGATCTGCCGTTCGATCATCGAAGCGCACGGGGGCGAGATCTGGGCCTGCAACAACGGGACCAGGGGCAGCGTGTTCAGCTTCACCCTCCCTCTGGCGGAAAGAAACAGCGTTGATCGACTCTACAATTAACGAAGACGCCGGGGCACGCTTTGTCGCCGTCATCGACGATGACGAAAGCGTTCGCGAAGCTCTCCGCGGACTTTTCCAATCGGTGGGGCTGCAAACCAAGATCTTCGGCTCGGTGCAGGCTTTCGTTGACGCGGGCGGATTGAAGCAAGCCGCTTGCATCGTGCTGGATATTCGCCTTCCCGGGCGCAGCGGCCTCGAATTCCTCGAGGTCCTGGCCAGAAGCGGCGCGGCCCAGTCGGTCGTGCTCATCAGCGGCCATGTCGACGTCCAAATGGCCGTTCGCGCGATGAAGGCCGGCGCGGTCGATGTCCTGACCAAGCCAGTGCGCGAGCAGGATCTTCTCGAGGCGGTGAACAGAGCCATCGGCGCGGATCAGCAGCGTCGCGAGGAGGCCAAGGGCGACGCGGCCTTGCGCGCGCGGCGCCAGAGTCTGTCCGACCGAGAGCGTCAGGTTTTCGCTCTGGTGGCGGCGGGATTGCTCAACAAGCAAATCGCCCAGCGTGTCGCGATCACCGAAGCGACGGTGAAACTGCACCGCAGTCAGGTCATGAAGAAAATGGGGGCCGAGTCACTGCCCGATCTGGTGCGCATGGCCGACCGGCTGGCCAAGACGGACGGCTCGGAGCACTAACCCGGCGGGAGACGGCGGCGAGGCCCGGCCCCACCACCGTCATGCGGCGCTAGGCCTCGTTCATGAAGCCGCGCAGGAGCGCGTTATATCGCTCGGGCTTCTCATTCATCGTCAGGTGCGAGCAGCCCGCCATCACCGCGAGCCTGGCGCGCCCCGCGACGCCGTCGCGCAGGGTCTCGTGGCAATCGAGCGTCACTTCATCGAACTCGCCGGTGGTGATGAGCGTGGGCTGCGTGATCGCCTTGAGGTCCTTGCGACGGTCCCAATCCTTGATCTTTCCGACGATGGTGAATTCGTTGGGGCCATTGAGAACACGGTAGGCCGGGGACTTGGCGAGCGCCTCCAGCGTCGCCACCACCTCCGGAGTCGGCGGAACCCGAAGCACGAAGTTGTCGTAGAACGCCTGGACCAGCTCGGCATATTCGGGGGTCCCGGTCTTGCCGGCCTTTTCCAGAGCGTGGATCTTGTCGCCCCATCCGTTTGGCATGGTCGCGAAAAGGCGTTCGAAGCCCGCGATGACTTGCGGGATGCTGGCCATGGCTCCGCTGAGGACCAGGCGCTCAACGCCCGCGCCCCGCCCCTGACAGAGGTATTCGACCGCCAGCAGCGCGCCCCACGAATGGCCAAGAAGAACGACCCGGTCCAAGCCCAGGGCGGCGCGGACGGCGTCCACCTCGTCAACGGAACGCTGGATCGAATAGGCGCTATCCTCCTCGGGCGCGTCGGCCCTGCCGCATCCAAGTTGATCGTAGAAGATCACCGGACGCTCGTCGGCCAGCGCTTGAAGCGGCAGCAGGTATTGGTGAGAGGACCCTGGCCCGCCGTGCAGGGTCAGAAGCGGTGTCTTGCCGCCCGCGCCGAACTTTCGCCAATAGATTTTCCCGCCGGGGACCTGGGCGTAGCCCTCGGATCGCGGAACGCCCGCCAAGGCCTGGCTAGACGGCAAGGCCAGGCCGGCGCCCAGAAGACCGGTCGCGGCCTTCAAGGCGCCGCGTCGCGTGAACCCATTGTTCGTCATGATGGAAACTCCTGATGATCGTGAGAGGTCGCTCGCGCCGGGATGCGATCTAGCCCGCGGCTTCCGCCGCCGCGAGCGAGGCCTTGGAAACTCAAGGTTTCCGAGATTGTCCGTTGCGTGGAACCATTGACCGAGGGTTTCGGCGAACGGCATGGCCTTGGCTTGAATGGATCGGTCTATTGCCGGTCTCGCCGGCAAGGACCGGGAAACTCTAGACTTGACGGGCCTTTACCGCGCTTTACGCGCGGGCGGCGCCCCATGCGCCTAGTCTCGCCGGTGAACATCTACGCTAGCGAGAGAGCCCATGGCCCAGCTTGAAACCACACGAGGCCTTCGCGCGGACGTCGCGCGCCTGCCTCCCTCGCGCGCCGAACAGACAGCGGCCGGCGGGCGTTTGTCGCGCTGGGAAGGCCTGCTCCCCTGGCAGGTCCGACGGGTTCTCGATTATATCGAGAACGGCCTGAATGGCCGCCCCTCGATCAAGATCGCGGCCGAACACGCTAGGCTGAGCCCCAGCTACTTTTCCCGCCGCTTTCGCCAGTCGTTCGGCGTGACTTTCGCCCAGTTCGTCGCGCGCCGACGCATCGCGCGAGCCCAGGCAATGATGGTCCGAAGCAGCTCGAGTCTTTGCCAGATCGCGCTGGCCTGCGGCTTTACCGACCAGGCTCACTTCACGCGCACATTCGGAGGATTGACCGGCGCGACGCCCTCGCGGTGGCGCAGGAGCGCCATCCGGCCAATCGGGCAAGCCGAAGCCATGGGCTGTTGCTAGCGCCCCGCCCCCAACCCACGCGGTGAAGCGCCAGTCGCTCCGCGGGGCGTGGATAAGCGCGGGCGGACACGAGGTCCGCCCGCCTTTGGGTTAGAAGCGCCTGCGGACCTGGAAGCCGGCCGTGCGCGGATTGATGCTGACGACCTGCTTGGGGTTGTTGACCGCGGACGTCACGCTCATCAGGCCGACTTCGTCGGTGATGTTGTTGACGAACACGTAGGCGCCCCAGTCCGAGCCTTCGACGCCGGCGCGCACGTTGGCGTAGCCGTAGTCGCCCTGCTTCTCGTAGTAGACATAGGTCGGGCGGAACTGCGAGGCGGACTCGCCGACATAGGCGTAGTCGGCGCGCACTAGGCCGTTCAGATCGCCCTTGAGCGGCCAGGTGTATTCGACCGAGGCCGAACCGCTGTACTTGGCCACGTTCGGGAACTCGTCGCCGCGCAAGCCGGTCGAACCGGTGATCAGGATCGTGGAATTGGCCTGGTCCTCGGTCAGCTTGGCGTCGACGACGGCGGCGGTGCCGTTGATCGTCAGACCGGGGATCGGACGGGCCGTGGCCTCGATCTCGAAGCCCTTGATCTTGGCCTTGCCGGCGTTGGTCAGGTAGCTGAAGGCCCCGTTGGCGCTGGTGGCCGAGATCTGCATGTTCGACCAGTCGATCTGATAGGCCGCCGCGTTCAGCGTCAGGCGACGATCAAACCACTGGCTCTTGATGCCGCCTTCGTAGTTCCAGAGGCTGTCGGGCTGATAGGCCAACAGCGCGCTGGCCAGGCCCGGCACGTTGTTCGCGCCGCCCGGACGGAAGCCCTTGGCCGCCACTGCGTAGACCATGACGTCCGACGTGACTTGATAGGACGCGTTCAGCTTGCTGACCCAGCCATCGGCGCTGGCGTCGACTTGAGCGGCCGGACCGACGTAGGACTGGGTGATGAAGTTGCTGATCAGGACCTGACCCGAGACGGTCTTGTCGTACTTGAAGCGACGCAGGCCGCCGGTCAGGGTCAGCTTCTCGATCGGCTTGTAGGAGACTTCGCCGAAGAAGGCGGTCTGCTTGGTCTCGGTGCCGACGTGGCGCCAGGCGGTCAGGTCGTTGGGGTTGATGATCCCGGTGGCGGCGTCGCCCTTGGCGACCTTGCTCTCGATATAGTCGTCGCGCTTCTCGAGATAGACGCCGGCCGTCCAGTCGACCTTGTCGTCGAACAGCGAGCCGTTCGCGCGGAGCTCATGGTTCCACGAGGTCAGGCCCATCGGCTGATAGAGCGCGCCGGGCGTGCGGCTGTCGGCATAGGCGGTGAAGGCGGTCAGCTGAGCGGCGGTGCAGGCCGGGCGGCCGGTCCGCCGGCGACCCAGTTGCGGCACGCGGTGGCGTTGGCGCGGCTGCCCGAAAGCGTCGGGCTGTAGTCCGAATTCCGCAGCAGGGTCCATTTGTAATAGGACGAGGTCGCCGTGATGGTGGCGAAGTCCAGGTCCCACTTGCCCGTAAGGTTGTACATGCGCAGGTTATCGCTGGTCGGCGCGATGACGCGGGCGTTGGTCTTGTACTCTTCCTTGCCCAGCGCCGGGTACCAGGTGTTCTGACCGTCCAGAGTGGTCTTCTGATAGAGGCCCGAGGCGTTGATCGTCAGGTTCTCGGTGGGCGTGAAGCCCAGCATCAGGCGACCGCCGCTGGAGTGCTGGTCGTTGATGTCCTTCTTGTTCAGCAGAGCATCGTCGACATAGCCGCCGCCCTCGGTCTTGTAGAGCACCAGGCGCGCGGCCAGCTTGTCCTCGATCAGCGGCACGTTGACCATGCCCTTGACCGAATAGCCGTTGCTGCCGCCCTTGACGCTCGTGCCCTGGGCCTCGACCGCGCCGGCGTAGCGGCTGCTGTCGGGCTTGTTGAGGATGACCCGCAGCGTGCCGCCCATCGAGCCCGAGCCATAGAGGGTGCCTTGCGGGCCGCGCAGCACCTCGACGCGCTCGGCGTCGAACAGGTTGACGTCGGCGCTGGTCGAGCTGGCGTCGGCCGTCGTGCCGGCCGGGCCAGTCAGCGGGGTCTCGTCGTAGTAGAGGCCCACCGTGGCCTCGCCCGCGCTGCGCACGCCGCGCAGGGTCAGGCGGCGGCTGGTCGGCGAGTTGCCGTCGACCTGCAGGTTCGGCACGGTGCGGAAATAGTCCTGGATGCCCGAGGCGCCGAGCGCCTGCAGCGACTTCTCGGTGACCGCGCTGACGCTGATCGGGGTGGTCTGGACCGTGGTCGAGCGCTTCAGCGCGGTGACGACGACTTCCTCGATCGTGGCGCTGTCGGACGCTTGCCGGGCGAGCGCTTGACCCGCCGCCAGGCTGCTGAGCGCGCTGGCGCCAAGGGCCAGGGCCCGAAGGCCTCGGAACTGCATCATGTATTGAACCCCTCTTGTCGGTCCGCTCGAACGGCGGCCTGTAGGGTCAGACGCAAGCTAGGGCGGGTCCCTCACTCCCCGCGGGCAAAAAGATGCTGGTCAGAAGCGGCGCTCGAGCGACAGGCGCGCGACGCGCGGCGTGACGCCGAAGTACTCGACGGGCCCGGACGTATTGCGCGCCGCCGACGCCCTGCCCGCCCGGTCCAACAGGTTCTCGCTCGACAGGTCGACGCTCCAGTCGCGGTTCTCCAGGCCGGCGCTGATCCCAAACACCGCATAGCCGCCCATCTTCAGGTAGTCCGCGTTCGTGGCGTTGAAGGCCGAACGCGCCAACCCGGCGTAGTAGGCGTCGAACCGCAGCCGGCCCGTCAGGCCATCGCCCAGGATCCAGCGCCGCTCGGCCGAGCCCGCCGCCGAAACCTTCGGGACGGTGGGCAGCCGATCGCCCCTCAGCCCCAGGCCGATGGCGCGGTTGGTCACCTGGTCGGCGGTCAACCGCGCGTCCGTCAGGGTGACGCTGGCCGCCAGGTCCCAACCGACGACCTTCCGCGCGGCGCCTTCGAGCTCAAGGCCCTGGATGCGCGCGGCCCCAATATTGGTGACGTAGTTGAAGGCTCGGTTCTGGGTCTGGGCCGCGTACTGCATGTCGCGCCAGCGGGCGCGGTAGAGGGCCAGGTTCAGCGAGAGACGGCGGTCCGCGCTTTGCCCCTTCAAGCCCAGTTCGACGTTGTCGAGCCGGTCGGATCGGTAGACGGCCAGGGCCTCGGGCAGACCTGGCACCACGTTGACGCCGCCGGGGCGAAAGCCTTGCGAGACCTGCGCGTAGCCGAACAGGCCCGGCGCGATCTGGCGGCTGGCCAGCGCCTTCAAGCTCCAGCCCCGCTCGTGGCTTCTGGCGTCGATCGCGTAGTCCATCCAGGTGCCCGAGATCACGTTGGCGACCTGCACGGCGCCCCGGTCGCGCTTGGCGTAGTCGAAACGTCGCGCGCCGATCGTCAGCTGGGTGTCGGGCGCGACGGCGTAGGAGACCTCTCCGAAGACCGCGTGCTGGGTCAGATGGTTCTCGATATCCCGCCTCCCGATCATCACCGGCGGCTCGACGGGGGCGCCGGTCGCCGGGTCGACGTGACGGACCTGGCTGTCGATGTAGTCCTCGCGCACCTCGCTATAGGCGCCGAGGCTCCAACGCAAAGGGCCGGCCCCGACGGAGGCGGCGCGGACCTCGTGGATCCGAGCGGTCAGGTCCGCGGGCTGGTTCAGGATCGCCGGATAGACGCTGTCGACATAGGCCGAATAGCGGGAGATTTGGTCGCCGTCGCAAGCCGCCGCGAGCGAGAACATCCGCATGCAGCCGGCTGCGTTCGTCCGCTCGCCCAGCAGGACGCCGCTGTAGTCGGAACGCCGCACCAGCTTCCAGCGGTACCAGGACGAGACGGCGGTGAGGTCGACGGCGTCGCCGCGCCACTTCACCACGGCCGACAAGAGATCGATGTCCCCGTCGAACGGCGCGCGCCCGGCGTGGACCGTCCGCCACGGCCCGGCCGTGTCGTTCCAGGCCGAGATGTCGCCGCGATGGCTGGACTGGTGAGCGCCCGACAACAGAGCCGAGAATCTTGGGCTCTTCTCCCAGAGCACGGCCAACCGCGCGCCCCGCACGCGCGTGTCATCGATATCGGAGAGGCCCAGTCGGACATTGTCGATCACCCCGGGCTGGCGCTGATCATAGGCCGTCAGGCGCAGCGCCAAGGTGTCGGGGATGGCGACGGCGTTCAGCACCACCGCGCCGCTGACGGCCCGCCCGCCGTGGGCGACGCTCGTCGCCGAAACCCCGACCGAACCCGCGTCGCCGCCGAAATCGGGTCGCTTGAACAGGATGCGTAACGCCCCGCCCATGGCGCCCGAGCCATAAAGCGTGCCCTGAGGGCCGCGCAGAAGCTCGATCCGATCGACATCCACCAGGGCCAGCTCCGGCGCCATGACGCCCGGGTCGGCCGTGGTGCCCACGGGACCGGTCATGGGTGTTTCGTCGTAATAGAGGCCCGTCGTGGCCTCGCCGGCTCCATAGACCCCGCGCAGCACCAGGCGCCGGCCGAAGGCGGTGGAAATCAGCTTCAGCCCGGGCAGTCGCGGCGCGGCCTGCTCGATGTTGATCATGGCCATGCGCGCGAGTTGCTCGCCGTCGACCACCACCATGCTGACCGGTGTCTGCTGGGCCAGACTCGAGCGCTTCAGCGCCGTGACGACCAAGCCGTCCAGGTCAATCGGCGGGGCGACCGGCGCGGGGGGCGCCTCGGGCGCTTCGCGCGGCTTGGGCTCCGGCACCACCAAGAAGCTGCGCCCCTCTAGCCGAAAGGTCAGGCCCGAGCCGGCCAAGAGCCGGGTCAGAGCCTGCTCCGCCGTGAACGTCCCGTTCAGCGGTGGGCTTTTGCGCCCCGAGGTAAGCGCGGGGGAGAACAGGATTTCGCGGTCGCCGCGTACGGCCAACTGATTCAGCGCCTGGCTCAAGGGCTGGGCGGGCAGGTCGAACCGCCGCATGGCCTCGGACGGTCGGCTCGGTCCCGCCAGGGCCACCGCCGGCGCGAAGGCCCCCACGGCCGCCGCGCAAAGCAGGGCCGTGACGAGGCCGCGCCTAGGCGACGCTCCCAACGCTCCGCACCTGAACACCAACGACTCCCGACCTCCCCGGTGGCTTGGATCTCATGCCGCCGAGGGCGCGGACCATGCCTTATTTTGACGAGCGACCATGCCAAAGTCCTTGACGCCCGCAGCTTAAGATCGCGCGCTGCACAGGCTTTAGGCAACAGGTCAAAGCACGCGTGCGTTCGCGCTCATTGCCCGGCGGCGGCTTGACAGGCGGGAAAGCGCCATTTCACCTAGTCGTCATGTTGGGGCGGCGGTCATGATCTGGGGCGTCAAAACGTCGAGGGCGTCCGGGGGAACGACGACTCTGGTCGACAGCGGCGCGCGATTCATTCCGGCGCTGCGGGCCTTCTTCTCGCGTCGCGCGCCCGCCGCCGACGTCGAGGACCTGGTGCAGGAGGTCCTCCTTCGGATCCAGAAGCGCCAACCCGCGCCCGTCGTGAACAATGTGGAAGGCTACCTGTTCGAGGTGGCCGCCAATGTCCTGATCGACCGCGGCCGCAGGGATCGCACCCGACGCCGTTCCGATCACTGCGAATTGCAAGAAACGCATCACCCCGTTGATGAAATGTCGCCCGAGCGCGTCTTACAGGGACGCGAACAGGTGGCGCGGGTGATGGCGGCCTTGAATGCGCTGCCGGAACGCACGCGACGGGTTTTCATCCTCGTGCGCTTCGAGGAGATGAGCTACAAGCTCGTCGCCCAGCGCCTGGGTGTCTCCGTCAGCGCTGTCGAGAAACATGTGATGAAGGCGCTTCGGCATTTGCACGAACGTCTGCGGGACCAGGATGACGTCGACAACGTCGGAGCAACAGAGACCCGAAGACCCGGCTAGCGCGGCGGCGGGTTGGTTCGCGCGGCTGCAAGGCGGCGATGTCTCCCTCCATGAACGACGCGACTTCCAGCGTTGGCTGAACGCCGACGCCAGGCACGCCGCCGCCTGGAACGCGATCAACGCCACATGGCATGACCTTCGCGGCGTCGAGGACGATCCAGCCCTGGCGGCGCTGCGGGCCGACGCGCTGAGCATCGATGCGTCGCGACCGCGCCTTTTGAGCCGGCGGAACCTGGGCCTCGCCGCGGCCAGCGTGGTGGCCCTCGCCGGCGTCGCGGCCTTTGGCTGGCGCGAGCGCCCGTCCGGCCAAGACGCCGCGCCCGTCGCCGACGAACCTGTCTTCACCACGGCGGTCGGCGAGCGCTCGACGTTCCGCCTGGCCGACAATTCGGTGGTGACCCTGAGCACCGACTCCGCCGTCCGGGTCAATCATTGGGGGCGCGAGCGCCGGCTGACGTTGTTGAGAGGCCAGGCCTACTTCCAAGTCGCCAAGGACAAGACTCGTCCGTTCATCGTCGCCGCGGGAGACAAGTCCGTCACCGCCGTCGGAACGGCCTTCGACGTGCGCCTCGAGCCTGGCAGGCTCTCCGTGACCCTGGTCGAGGGGCGCGTCCGGATCGCTGGCGCGTCTCCCAAGGGCCCGCGACAGGTCGAGATGTCCGCCGGCTCGCGCTTCGTGGCCGCCGATCGCGCCGACTGGAAGATCGCCGTCGTGGACACCGCCAAGGAGTCCGCCTGGCTTCAGGGCCGCCTCGTCTTCGATGGCGAGCCCCTGTCGACCGTGGTCGCCGAGATGAACCGCTTCTCGGAGCGCAAGCTGGATGTCTCTGATCCCATCCTCGCCGCGACCCCGGTGAGCGGGGTCTTCAAGACCGGTCAGGTCGACGCCTTCGCCGCGGCGCTGCGCACCTACGGCCTAGTCGAGGTCGGCCGTAGCGACGACCGCCGGATCGAGCTGGTCCGTCCCGCGCGCGGGCTCTGAGCTCGACGCGCGATTTTTCTCGCCTCCCCAGGTGAGGTCGCGGCGGCGGGCCGCGTCTTATCTACCGACCGCCTCCATTGTCCGGCGGCGCGATCCTTCGCTTTCCCGGGGAAACGTTCCAATGAAGCTGTCCACCCTCAAGCTCGCCCTCCTGTCCGCCACGATGGCGAGCGGGATCCTGGCGCCGCAAGCCTTCGCCAAACCGGTCACCGAGGCCGAGAAGGCTCAGATCCTCAAGGCGGTCGACGCCGACGCGGCCAACATCAAGGACGCGGCCCTGAAGATCTGGGGCTTCGCCGAGGTTGGCTATCAGGAGACCAAGAGCACGGCCGTGCTGCAGGATCAGCTGAAGGCGGCCGGCTTCGAGGTGAAGGCCGGCGTCGCGGGCGAACCGACCGCCTTCATCGCTAGCTACAAGAACGGCGCGGGTCCGGTGATCGCCATCCTGGCCGAGTTCGACGCCCTGCCGGGCCTGGCCCAGACCGCCGATCCGGTGAAGACCGGCATTCCCGGCCAGGTCGCCGGCCACGGCTGCGGCCACAATCTCTTCGGCGCCGCCTCGGTCGGCGCGGCCGTCTCGCTCAAGGCCTGGATGGTCAAGAACAACATCAAGGGCGAATTGCGCGTCTACGGCACGCCTGCCGAGGAAGGCGGCTCGGGCAAGGTCTATTTCGTGCGCGACGGCCTGTTCAACGACGTCGACGTGACGCTGCACTGGCACCCGGCCAACAGCAACTCGGCGGTCCAGGGCGTGTCGATGGCCAATATCAGCGGCAAGTTCCGCTTCCACGGCGTCTCGGCCCACGCCGCCGGCGCGCCTGAAAAGGGCCGCTCGGCCCTGGACGGTGTCGAGGTCATGGATGTGGCCACCAACTTCCTGCGCGAGCACACGCCGGACAAGACCCGCATCCACTACGTGATTACCGCGGGCGGCACGGCGCCGAACGTCGTGCCGAACTTCGCCGAGGTCTACTACTACGTCCGCCACCCCGACCCTGCCGTGGTCAAGGACGTCTGGGCGCGCGTCGAGAAGGCCGCCGAGGGCGCGGCCATCGCCACCGGCACCACGGTGGACAAAGAGATCACCGGCGGCGTCTACGCCCTGCTGCCCAACGACACCTTGGGCCGCGTGATGGACGCCAACCTGCGCAAGGTCGGCGGCATCACCTGGACTCCCGAGGAAATCGCCTTCGCCAAGAAGATCCAGACGACCCTGGTCAATCCGCCGTCGGTCGACACGGTCAAGACCGTCGAGCCGTACAAGGTCGAACTGGAGGGTGGCGGCGGCTCGACCGACGTGTCCGACATCAGCTGGGTCACGCCGACCGTGGGCCTTGGCACGGCGACGTTCGTCCCAGGCTCGGCCGGTCACAGCTGGCAGAATGTCGCCGCCGCCGGCTCGTCGATCGGCGTGAAGGGCGCGGTCAACGCCGCCAAGACCCTGGCGCTGACGGGCGCGGACCTCTTCGCGAACCCGGATATCGTCAAGAAAGCCAAGGCCGAGCTCGACCAGCGTCGAGGCCCGAACTTCACCTACAAGGCCATGCTCGGCGACCGGCCGCCCGCCCTCGACTATCGCAAGCCCGCCGGCGCGGCGCACGAGTAGCGATCGCGCCCACCTGGCGATCGTACACGGCCGGCGCCCTCCCCCTTTTGGCGCCGGCCGCCCTTGCATCCTTGGAGTTCCCCGTGGTCGAGACCATCACCATCAGTCGCGAACGCTTCGAGACGCTCAAGGGCGCCCTGCCCGCGATCACCCGCGAACACCTGAACGACGTCTATGGCATCAGCGAAACGACCTGGACCAAGCTCCGCCGGGGCGAGCCGATCAAGCTGAACACTTGGCAGCGCATTCAGGCCCGCTTCGCGCGCCTGGGCGCCAGGGCTTGATGGGCTGCATCATCGCCGTCGCGTCTCAACCGGAGCTGACGGCTTCGCGCCCGACACGACCCGTGGAAGCGAGGACGGCGAATTCGTAGACTGAAGCGCGGACCTCCGCAGGGTCGCCCGCCATCCTGGGCGCCAGTCCAGCACATGTCCGACAAGCGCGAAAAACGGATCTTGCTTCTCCCGCCGCGAGGCGGCGTTCAGCGCGCCTAGCGCTGTATCTGGTGCGCGCTGCACAATATTCGCCCAACCACCCCCACTTACGCGCGCTCGGCCGACTTAGCGCGTGCGCCCTTGCCAATAGATAGTTTTTATTATCGTATCGAGGGAAGCAGTCGCAGTACTGGGTGAGATGGGGAGTTAGGCATGAAGTCAGCATGGCTGATGGGCGTATCCGCCTGGGCGATCTGTGGTGGTCTCGCCGCCGCGCAATCGACCGTAGCGCCTCCGCGGGACGACACCGCGATCGCGGAGATCGTGGTCACCGCGCAGAAGCGCGCCGAGAACCTTCAGGACGTGCCGGTCTCGGTTACCGCCCTGACTGCCGACACCTTGTCCGCGCGCGGCGTCAACAACGTCCTGGCGCTCAACAACATGGCGCCCGGCATGCGGATCAGCGCCAACGACGCGGCCGCCAATCCCAAGATCTACATCCGAGGCGTGGGCCTCAGCGACTTCAATCCCAACGCGTCCAGCGGCGTCGGAGTTTATGTCGACGGCGTCTATATCGGCTCGCCTCTCGCCCAGATGGCCGGTTTCTACGATCTGGCCCAGGTGGAGATCCTGCGGGGCCCTCAAGGCACCCTCTACGGCCGCAACACCAACGGCGGCGCGATCAATATCACCACCAAGCGCCCGACCCAGAGCTTCACCGCCGACGCCTCGGTGGAATACGCCACGTTCAACGCCAAGACTATCGAGGCCGCCGTCGGCGGTCCGATCGTCGCCGATAAGCTGGCCTTCCGCGCCGCCGGCCAGTGGGTCAAGGACGACGGCTACACCTACAACCGGGTGACCGGCCACGACGTCAACGCCGCCGACCACTGGGCCGGCCGACTGTCGCTGCTCTATACGCCAACCGACGATTTCGAGATGCTGACGCAGGTCAATCGCTACGTGAACCGTGGCGACGCCATCGCGCCCCAGCATCGCGCCCTCTTCCCCGCCACGGCCGAAGCGACCGGCCCCAACGGCCTGTGCGCTCCGAACGCTTACGCCGGCGGCGCCTGCGCCGATCTCCTCGGCTACGCCGACACCGACAACAACAGCCGCGCGATCGACAGCAATCTCGAAGGCAAGGACAAGGTCGACCTGTTCGGCGCCTCAAACCAGGCCACCTGGACATTGAACGGCATGCAGCTGGTTTCGGTCACGGCCTGGCAATGGGCCCACCGCAACGATCTCGAGAACACCGACGGTAGTCCGGCCCAGATGCTGGAGATCAATTATCGCTCCCGTCACCAGCAGTTCACCCAGGAACTGCGCCTGCAGTCCGATGATCCGTCCGGTCGCGTGAACTGGGTGCTGGGCGGCTACTTCATGGACGAGACCGTCAAGGACAACACCCGCCAAGACACCTTGCGCGACCTGCGCCCATTGTTCGCCACGCCCGACAATCCGACAGGCCTGAGCCCCGAGAACAGCGTCGCGGTCTTCGGCTGGCCCTACACCCAGAAGACCAAGGGCTACGCGCTGTTCGGGCAGGCCGACTACAAGATCACCGACAAGCTGACCGGCACCGTCGGCCTGCGCTGGTCGGCCGACGACAAGCACATGAACTACCAGAGCCAGATCGAGGACGGGTTGATCGTCCTACTGGCTTCGGACCAGAAGAAGACCTTCTCGGCGTTCTCGGGTCGCCTTGGCCTGCGCTATGCGGTGAGCGACGACGCCAATGTCTACGCCACCTACAATCGCGGCTATAAGAGCGGCGGCTTCTTCGGCGGCCTGGCCACCACGCCCGAGGAGGTCGAGCCCTACGACAACGAGACGCTGGACGCCTATGAAGTCGGAATGAAGTCCGAGTTCTTCGACCGCCGCGTGCGACTGAACGTGTCGGGCTTCTACTACGACTACAAGAACCAGCAGGTGTTCGCCCAGGCGCTGCGCAACGGTCTGACCGTGCTGGTGCTGGACAACGCCGCCAACTCCAAGGTCTACGGCGGCGAGGCAGAAATCACGGCGCGGCCGATCCAACCCTTGACCCTCACCGCCGGCGTCTCGCTGCTGCACGCCAAGTTCGGCGACTACTTCAGCGAGGGCCAGGACTACACCGGCAACCGCCTGCCGCAGTCGCCCAAGGTGACGTTCAACACGTCCGCCACCTGGGTTTCCCCCTTGGCCAACGGAGCGTCGATCGTCGCCAATGTCGACGCCAACTACTCGTCCAAGGTCTATTTCGACAACTCGAACGCCGAGCGCCTATCGCAGGACGCCGTGTGGATCGCCGGAGCCCAGGTCAGCTGGCGTTCGCCCGACCAGCGGATCGAGGCCGGCGCCTTCGCCCACAATCTGTTCGACAAGTCCTATGTCGTCTCGATCTCCAACATCGACAGCCTGGGCGAGGATCTGCTCAGCATGAACCGCCCGCGCAGCCTGGGCGTCTTCCTGCGCTATCATTACTAGCGCGGCGGTTGGTGGGCGGCGGGCATCTTGCTATCAGGACATCATGGCAAGAAGCACCGCCGCCAAGACCACCGTGGCCAAGACCGACGCGCCCGCGCTCGACACCAAGTCGCGCCCCTCGCGCCGGCGCGGCAAGGACACGTTCGAGGTCATCCTGACCACCGCCGGCGAACTGCTGGCCGAGGTGGGCTTCGAGCGTCTGACGACCAACCTGGTATGCGAGCGCGCGGGCCTGACGCCGCCGGCCCTCTACCGCTACTTCCCCAACAAGTACGCCCTGCTCAAGGAACTGGCCCATCGGCTGATGGACGCCCAGGACAAGGTGGTGCTGGCGTGGCTCGAGGCCGGCGGGACGAAATCCTCGACACTCGAAGAGTCGGTCGCCAAGAACCGTGACCTGCAAAAGCAGATCAACGCCATTACCCGCGACTTCCCGGGCGGCGACTGGATCCTGCGGGCGCTGCGGGCGCTACCCATGCTGCAAGAGGTGCGCACCACTTCGCGCGACATGGTCGCCCAAACGCTGTTCGAGATCCTGAAGGCCGAGAATCCCAACGCCAGCGAGGACCGCCTGCGCACGGCCACACGGCTGACGACGCAAATGATGTACGCCGCCACCGAAATGGTCCTGGAAGAGCCGGACCAGGACGAGGACAAGATCAACGAGGAGATCTGCTGGATGGTGGCCCTGTACTACCAGCACCTCACGCGGGCGACTTCGGCCGCAACAGACTGATCAGGCCCAACGCCAGCGCCAGACAGGCGGCCGACAGGATCAGGGCGCGCCTGACCGGCCCCTCGCCCACCACCAACGACGCCGCGAGAGGCCCCGCGCTGCTGCCCAAGAGCTGAGCCGCGCCGAGTTGCATCGAAGCGCGGCGGGGCGGGTCG
>CAKZJK010000099.1 GCA_936942565.1 uncultured Caulobacter sp.
TCTATATCGAGCGCCACATGGCCGAGAAGGACGCGCGCGGGGCGCTCGACTTCACCGACCTGATCGACAAGACCCGCGTCCTGCTGACCGAGAAGGTCGAGGCCGCCTGGGTGCTCTACAAGCTGGATGGCGGCGTCGATCACATCCTGCTGGACGAGGCTCAGGACACGGCCCCCGAGCAGTGGGAGATCCTGCGCGCCCTGACCGCCGACTTCTTCGCGGGCGAAACCTCGGAGGGATGGAGCGGCCGGCGCGCCGAGCGCACGCTTTTCATCGTCGGCGACGAGAAGCAGTCGATCTACTCGTTCCAAGGCGCCGATCCGACGCGTCTGCTGGAAGAGACCCAAGGCTACATCACCCGGATCGAGGCTGTCGGCGCGGTCGGCAAGGGCGTGCCGCTGACGGTCTCGTATCGCTCGACCCACGAGGTCTTGAGCTTTGTCGACGCCCTGTTCTCCGATCCCGAGACGCGCGAGGGCGTGCCGCCTCCGGTGGGCCAGGACCTGGTCCGCCACGAGCTCTTCCGTCACGGCCACCCCGGCTGCGTCGACCTGTGGCCGCTGACCCGCGAGCTGCCCGGCGAGGAGCGCGAGGCCTGGGAGGCGCCACTGGACGCCGAGGGCGAGCGCTCGGCCAACCGCCGGCTCGCCGAGGCCATCGCCGCCGAGACGGCCGCGATCCTGAAGCGCGGCGACGCGGTGTTCGACAAGGAACTGGGCCGCCACCGCGCCGCCCACGCCGGCGACATCCTCGTCCTGGTCCGCCGCCGCAAGGTGCTGTTCGAGGAGATCATCCGCGCGCTGAAGCGTCGCGGCGTGCCGGTGGCCGGCGCCGACCGCCTGTCGCTGTCCAGCCACATCGCCTTCGAGGACCTCTTGGCCCTGGGGCGGTTCGTCCTGTTCCCGGACGATGACCTGACCCTTGCGGCGCTGCTGAAGGCGCCGTTCTGCGGCCTGACCGACGAAGATATCTACGCGCTCGCGAAAGGCCGCCGCGCCACGCTGTGGACGGAGCTCCAGCGGCGGTCCGAGGAGCGCGTCGAATGGGCGGCGGCCCGCGCCGTGCTGGAGTGGGCGCTGGTCGAGGGCCGTCGCCGGCAGCCGTTCGAGTTCTACGCCGCCTGGCTTGGCCTGACCGACGAGACTGGCCGCTCGCACCGCGCCAAGGTGCTGACCCGCCTGGGCGCCGAGGCCGAGGAAGCGCTCGACGAGTTCCTGGCCCAGGTGATGGAGGCCGAGCAACGCGGCGTGCGCGACCTCGAGGCCCTGGTCGCCGACTTCGCGGCCTTGGACATCATCGTCAAGCGCGAGATGGAAGGTGCGCGGCGCGAAGTGCGGGTGATGACCGCCCACGGCTCCAAGGGCCTGGAGGCGCCGATCGTCTTCCTGCCCGAGACCACGGTGAAGCGGGGAGCCGGCGGCTCGCCGCTGCTGGTCACGCAGGACGGCGGCCTTTTGTGGTGCGCCTCCAGCAAAGGCGACTGCGACGCCTCGGCCAAGGCTCGCCGGCTGCGCGAGGACAAGGAGAGCCAGGAAGCGCTGCGCCTGCTGTACGTAGCCCTGACCCGGGCGCGGGACCGGCTGATCCTGTGCGGCCGCATCGACGCCCGCAACAATACCGATGGGCGCGGTGCCTCGTTTCATTTCACCCTGCCGGTCGCCGGAGAGACAATAGCCGCATGAGCGCCACGATCCTGATCGTCGAGGATGAGCGGGAAATCCGCAAGCTGGTGAGGGCGACGCTGGAAGCCAACGGCTTTGACGTCATCGAGGCAGAAAATGCCCGCGACGGCCGTCTGGCGATCCTGTCCAGGCGCCCCGATCTGGTACTCCTCGATCTCGGCCTGCCCGATC
>CAKZJK010000100.1 GCA_936942565.1 uncultured Caulobacter sp.
CCTCGGGTCCCCTACGGGTCATCGAAGGTCCCGGCGCGCACCGGTTCATGGACAGCCGGTCCGGCTTCGTCTCGATCGTCAACCTGGCCAGCGTGCGCGACCTGGGCCAAAAGATCGGCCGCGAGCTCGATCCGCTGCGCTTCCGCGCCAACCTCTATGTCGAGGGTTGGCCAGCCTGGGCCGAGAACGACTGGACCGGCCGGACGCTCAGCGTCGGCGGCGCGACCGCGCAGGTGATCAAGCCCATCGTCCGCTGCGCCGCCACCCACGTCGACCCCGACACCGGCGAGCGCGACGCCGAGCTCGTCAAGGCGCTGTTCGATCACTACGGCCACATGTTCTGCGGGATCTATCTGTCGGTGACGGCCGGCGGCGCGGTGGGCGAGGGGGACGGGGTGGCTGTGGGCTAAGCGTCAGCTCAAATGCGCCCTCGCGTTCATGCTCTGGTGCAGCACCCGGACAATCTCGATCTGGGCGCCAATTCTATAGAAAATCACATGCGAACCGGTGGCGCGGCGTCGGTAGCCTGGGCGAAGGCTGTCGTCGGGCCATCCGAGATCGGGTCGCTCGGCGATCATCTCGATCGACATTCGGATCTGGCGCACATAGTCGGCCGCCTGCTGGGCTCCCCACCGGTGTTCGGAGTAGTCCCAAATGTCGTCGAGATCCGCTCTGGCGCGACGTGACAGCCGATACGGTTTCATTCTTCGTGGAAACCTGGGGGAGCGGAAGCCCGCAGCTTCTCTTCAATGAAAGCGTCGAAGTCGAAATCCTCGATAAAGCCGCTTTCCTCGCCCTCGATCAGCGCGGCGCGCAGCGCCTTCAGCTTGGCCTCGTTGTCCTCCAGCAGGCGCAGTCCAGCCCTTATGACCTCGCTCGCGGAACCATACCGCCCATCAGCGACCTGGCTGTCGATGAAAGCCTGGAAGTGGTCGCCCAGGGTCACGGAGGTGTTTTTGCTGGCCATGCGCGGATCAATACCAAAATCTGGTACCGCATTCAATCTCGCCTCCCGGCCGCCGACGCGCTAAATCCCCGCCATGACCCAGACCCTCGTCAAAGCCTGGACCGCCGCCAAGGATCGTCTGAAGGACGCCGGCATCGATCAGCCGTCGATCGACGCGCGCCTGATGCTGGAGGTCGCCGCCAGCGTCACCCGCACCGAGATCGTCACCGATCCCTATCGCGAGCTCACCGCCGAGCAGGCCGCGATGCTGGAGGATTTCCTGACCCGCCGGGCCCGCCGCGAGCCGGTCAGCCACATCATCGGCCGCAAGGGCTTCTGGAAGATCCTGCTGCAGGTGAACAAGAACGTCCTCACCCCGCGTCCCGAGACCGAGGTCATCGTCGACGAGGTGCTGAAGGCCTTCCCGGAGGCCATGCCGTTCTCGATGCTGGATCTCGGCGTCGGCTCGGGCACGATCCTGCTGGCGGTGCTGGCCGAGCGGCCGGCGGCCAAGGGCCTGGGCGTCGACGCCTCCAGCGAGGCCCTCGCCGTGGCGCGCGACAACGCCGCCAACCTGGATCTGAACAACCGCGCGGCCCTGATGCACGGCGACTGGACGGCGGGTCTGGCCGACGCCAGCTTCGACCTGGTGGTCTCCAATCCGCCCTATATTCCGTCGGCCGTGATCGAGACCCTGGAACCGGAGGTTCGCGACCACGAACCGCGTCTGGCCCTGGACGGCGGCGAGGACGGCCTGGAGGCCTATCGCGTGCTGGCGCCGGAGATCCTGCGGGTGCTGAAGCCCGGCGGCATGTTCGCCGTCGAGATCGGCTACGACCAGTCCAAGGCCGTCGAAGCGCTGTTCAACGCCGCCGGCGCCAAGCAGGTTCGGACCGTCAAGGATCTGTCGACGCACGACCGTGTGGTGACCGGGGTGAAAAATCCCTTGGAAACCGGGGCGTGAACCGTTAGACGAGTCTTGTCTCCTTCCAGATCGCCGGGTGATGGGAAAAGCGAGCGCTAAGGCGCTGGCGAGGCTCCCCCGGCAGGCGCGCCCGGTCCGCCGGTCGCCGCGCCGCAAAGAGCAGGGTGGGGGCTCTACGGAAACCAGTGTCTCTGACATCGACGAGGGGTCGACCCGCCTAGAGACCAGCAAGGCCGGATGCGCCAGCTCAAGACTGACCTCCCGGACAGGTTCAGAAGAGAACATGAGAGATTTCAAAGGCATGAAGCGCCAGCGCGGCCGCAACAATCGCGGCGGCAACGGCGGCAAGCCTCAGCAGCACAACGCTAACCGCGCGTTCGACTCGAACGGTCCGGAAGGCGTGAAGGTGCGCGGCGCGGCCCAGAGCGTCTACGAGAAGTACCAGCAGCTGGCTCGCGACGCCTCGTCGTCCGGCGACCGGGTGCTCGCGGAGAACTATCTGCAGCACGCCGAGCACTATTTCCGCGTCCTGCGGGCGATTCAGCCGAATCGTCCTGTCTCGGACATCGTCGGCAAGGACGTCTACGCCGCCTACGAGATCGACTTCGAGGCCGAGCCGCCGGAAGAGCCCGAAGTCAGCGAGGCCCCGGCCGAGCAGACCCAGGGCGATGGCGGCGAGGGCGAAGGCGAGCAGCGCCGCGACCGCTTCGAAAGCCGTGATCGCGATCGCAACCGGGATCGGGACCGCAACCGCGACGACCGCCCGCGCGATGACCGGAACCGCGATGGCGACGGCCGCCGCGACCGCTGGCGCGACCGCGACGATCGTTCCGAGGGCCGCGACCGCAACCGCGACGACCGTCCTCGCGATGACCGTCCCCGTGAAGATCGGCCCCGTGATGACCGTCCTCGTGACGATCGCCCGCGTGATGATCGCCCGCGCGACGACCGTCCCCGCGAAGACCGTTTCCGCGACCGTGACGACCGCCCCCGTGACGATCGCCCGCGCGACGACCGTCCGGCCGCCGAGGGCGATCAGCCGCAAGGCGAGGGCGAATACCGCGAGGGCCGCCGTCGCCGCGACCGCAACCGCGATCGCGACTGGCAGCCGCGCG
>CAKZJK010000101.1 GCA_936942565.1 uncultured Caulobacter sp.
GCCCTGCAGGGCGCCGTAGTGGCGCTCGTTGAGGCGCCAGGTCTTGTGCACCGGGATCCACATCTGGTCCATTACGTCGAGCGCGGTCCACAGTGTGCGGATGGCGCGCTTCAGCACCGAGGTGTGAGCCTCGTCGAAGTGCAGCCCTTCCGCCTTCATCAGCTCGCCGGCGGCCTTGGCCTCGGCCACTTCGATGAACTCGGCGGGCAGTCCGCGGGCGCGAGCCTTGTCGGGGTGGGCGTTGATCAGGGCGATCTTCCAGGCCTTGTGGACCGCGGCGTCGTCGGCGTCGGCCGGCACGTCGAGGATCGCGTAGGGGTCGTCCGCGCCGACCCCAAGATGCGTGGCGCGCAGTCGGCGGAAGGCCAGAGGCGACATGCCGAACAGATTCGACACCCGCTCGAGATAGGCCAGCTCGTCGGTCGTCACGACGCCGTCGGCCTTGGCGATGTGGAACAGGCCGTCGACCACGTCCTCCAGCAGCTGCGGGCAGCTGGAATAGCGCTTGGCCAAGCGCTTTGCGTAGCTTTCGAAGCCATGGGTCGTCTGCCGCGCCAAATCATACAGGCGGTGGATGTTGGGCTCGGACGCCGGATCGGGCTGGAACACCTCGGTGAAGGCGGTGAACTCACCGCCGTCGGCGCGACCATCGACCTTGGCGAGCTTGGCGCCCAGGGCGGTCACCGCCGTCGAGAAGGCTGGATCCTCGCCCGGCAGGCCGCCCGGACATTCGGTGCAGTCGGCTAGGTCGAGGCGCCGGGCGGCGATGTTCGCGATATTGCGCCAGAAGCTCATGAATCGCCTCGAAACCAGCGACGGACGTTGACGGATACGGGCGGCGCCTCATGGCGGATCACCCAACGGAAGGTGCTTCTAGCACATTGAGAATGATCATTCACATGACTTCGTTGCAATGCGGCGAAAGCGCCGTTTCAACGTTTCGGGGAGCCGATCGGCCCTTGGCTCGTTATGGCTCCGCTTGGCGCGTCTCGCCATGCAACGGTCCCAATCCGGACCGAAATGCTCTAGTCACTCCGTACCGAAATTCGAAAGGACCTCCGCCGCATGGCGAACGCCCTCTTTCTCGCCCTCGCCCTGCTGGCCCAGGACGGCCAGGCGAGCGCTCAGACGTCCCCCAACGCGCCGCCGACCGACGAGTACGGCTATGTCGCCTGGTGCTACGGCGCCCTGGGCGGTTACGCCTCGCTTTATGATCAGGTGATGCCCGAGGTGACCCGCATCGAGAAGGCGTTCCCTGGCCCGGACGGCGTGCAGGCCGCGCTGAAGACCTATCCGGAAATGCGCGCCCAGGCGCAGAAGGACCTCAAGACCTTCGCCTCGGCCATCACGGCGGCCGAAAAGGCCAGCCCCCGGCCGATCTCCGAATACGGCGGCGCCCAGGTGAAGCGCGGCGCGGCCATCTGGCAAGGCGCGGCCTCGGTCGACAAGGCGCGTCTGGCCCAGATGTGGATGAGCTGGAGCCCTCCCGGCGACTGCGAGAAGCGCGCCAAGACGCTGGAGGTGAGGTCGTCCATCCTGGGTCGCGCGCTGAACTACAACGCTGGTTCCGCGACGACGCCAACCCCGACGGCGCCGGCTCCGACGCCGGCCCAGCCGGAGACGCCCGCGCCACCGCCGGTCGCCGAAACCCCCGCTCCGAAGCCCGCGGCGGCCGCGCCAGCGACGACGGCTCCAGCGCCGAAGGCCAAGCCCTCCACGCCAGCCAAGAAGCTGCCGCCGATCGGCGGCAACGAGATCATCGTCGATCCCGTCAATCCGGTCCCCTGCGCCGGCAGCCTTCTCCCCGCCAAGCGCGGCGGCCGCGACGTGCTGATCTGCAAGCCGAACTGACGGCAAATCCTCCCCCCAGCGGGGG
>CAKZJK010000102.1 GCA_936942565.1 uncultured Caulobacter sp.
GCCCGGGCCGAGCTGCTTTGCCAGCTGCACTGCGCCGGCGACGTTGACGCCGGTCGAGCCGCCAAGGCACAGGCCTTCGTGCTGCAGCAGGTCGTAGATGGTGTTGACGGCGTCCTCGTCGGAGACCAGGAACGCGGTGTCGACCTTCGCGGTCTCGATCACCGGCGTGACGCGGCCGATGCCGATGCCTTCGGTGATGGAATCGCCGAGGGCGACGATAACCGGCCTCTGGCGGGCGCCGCGCACCTCGACGCCCGAGATCAGGCCCGGGCCGCGCGTCGTCTGCTCGCCGGCGATCTCGCGCTCGCCTACATGGTTGCCCGGCGTCGACAGGAATAGCCGCACGCGATGGCCGGCGGGCGCGGTGGGCTCGACATAGAACGTCGAGACCGACAGGTGGTCCATGGCCTTGACCGGCAGGGCGATCGGATCGCTGAGCAACGGCGCGCCAGGCGGGATCAAGGCTTCCAGCTTGCCGCCGAAGGTGACGAAGATCGGCGCGCCCTGGATCTTCCCGTCCGCGCTGGCCAGCGCCACGGTCATGGCGCCGACCTTCAGCGAGCGTTCGCTGAGTTCGTTGGTCAGGCGCAGGCGGACGGCGTCGCCGCCGAGGTTCAGCCGAACGACCTGACGCACGGTGACATCCGAGAACGATCGGAACTCGTTCGGCCTCGCGACAGCGGCCGACTGCAGCGGCGCGATACCCCAGGCGGCCGACCACGTCGATAGCGGCGCGGCGGCGACGGCCGGCTTCGGTTTGGGAGCCGCGATAACGGGGCTGGCGGTCAGGACAGCGGCGATCACCGCCAACGGCAAACTGGCGCGCGAGAGCTTCATGGTCTTCCTCCCTCGATTATTATGGTCAGGGACAGCTTGGTCCGCCGAGCCGTGGCTGGCCAGCGACGGAGGCCGGATGGACATGACGCGAGATCGGCAGCTTCAGACCGGCCAGTCGAGTGGCGACCAGCGCCGCGCCGAGCCGAGCCCCTTGCTCGTTGATGTGGGTGTCGTCGCTCACCCCGTCGGGATAGCGCGCGATGCGATCGTAGGGCTGGTAGAAGAGATATAGACCGCGCGAGGCTAGCGTGCCCCTCGCCTTCAACGCCGCCATCATGTCGCCATTCAGGTCGACCAGCGGAACCTTCAGATCGGTCGCCACGCGATGGATGGTCGCCGCGTAGGGGCCATGCGCGTCCTTGGGCTCGCCCTCCTCCCACATCCAGCGCGCGATCGGCGTCACCAGGACAGGCGTGGCCTTGGCCTCGCGGACATCGGCCACGAAACGCCGCAGGTTTAGCTCATAGGCGCCGTTCGGGTCGGTGTGGCGCTCCATCTTCTTGGTGTCGGCGTCGTTGTGACCGAACTGGATCAGCACCGTGTCGCCGGGCTGGAGCCGTGCGACCAGCTGGTCCCAGAGCCCTTCCTCGATGAACGTCTTGGTCGAGCGGCCGCCGCGCGCCAGGTTCACGACCTCCACGGTCGGATCGAGCGAGCACTTCAGCACCATCCCCCAGCCCATCTGCGGGTAGCGCTCGGAGCCGTAGTTGGCGGCCGTGGAGTCGCTGGCGATGACGATCCGCGCCCCCGAGGGCGTTGAGGTGGCCGCCACGGCGGCGGCCACGAGGAGCGCGGAGATCACGGCTTCAGCTCCGCGAGGATGGACCGATCGATGCTGGCGACGTCGCGCACGCCCGTCAGGGCCATGGCCACGCGCATCTCCTTCTCGATGAGTTCGAGCAGTTGGGTGACGCCCGCCTCGCCCCGCGCGGCCAGGGCGTAGACCGCGGCGCGCCCCAGCAGGACGCCCTTGGCGCCCAGCGCCAGCATCCGCACCACGTCGAGGCCCGAGCGCACGCCGCTGTCGGCCAGGACGGTCAGCCTATCGCCGACCGCGTCGGCGATCGCCGGCAAGGCGCGGGCGCTGGACAGCACGCCGTCCAGCTGGCGGCCGCCGTGGTTGGAGACCACGACACCGTCCGCGCCGATGTCGGCGGCGGCCTTGGCGTCCTCGGGGTCCAGCACGCCCTTGATGATCAGCGGACCCTTCCAGAGGTCACGGATCCACTCCAGGTCCTTCCACTGGATGGAGGGATCGAAGTTCGCCCCCAGCCAGCCCATGAAGTCCTCGAGCCCGGAGTTCTCGCCCAGCACCGGCGCGACATTGCCCAGCGTGTGGGGACGCCCCATCACGCCGACGTCCCACGCCCAGGACGGCTTGAACATGGCCTGGGCCACGCGGCGCATGGCTGCGTTCGGACCGCTCATGCCCGAGTGGGCGTCGCGATAGCGGGCGCCGGGCACGGGCATGTCGACCGTGAAGACCAGGGCCGTGGCCCCCGCTTCTCGCGCGCGGATCAGGAGATCGCGCATGAAGGCCCGGTCGCGCAGCACGTAGAGCTGGAACCAGATCGGCGCGGAAGAGGCCTTGCTGACCTCGTCGACATCGCAGACCGAAACCGTCGACAGACAGAACGGCACGCCCTTCTTGGCGGCGGCCCGCGCGGCCTGGCATTCGCCGCGCCGCGCGTACATGCCCGTCAGGCCGACCGGCGCCAGAGCGACCGGCAGGGCTTGCTTGACGCCAAACAGCGTGGTCGAGGGATCGCCGGCCGAGACGTCCTTCAGAACGCGCTGGCGCAGGGCGATGTCGGCCAGGTCCGAGACGTTGCGCGCGAGAGTCCGCTCGGCGTAGGCGCCGCCATCGATATAGTCGAACAGGAAGCGCGGCAGCCTGCGCCGCGCCGCCTCGCGAAAGTCCGTCGTGGACGAGACGATCATGCTACTGCAGGTTCACGAAAGCGCCGCCGTCGACCAGCAGGGCCGCGCCGGTGACGTACTTGGCCAGATCCGAGGCCAGGAACACGATCGGCCCGGCTAGGTCGTCGGGCTCGCCCAGACGACCCAGCGGGATACGGCCGCTCATGTATTCGCGCTTGGCGACGTCGGCGAGGTCTTCCTTGTTGATCGCCGTCTCGATGGTGCCCGGCAGCACCGAGTTGCAGCGGATGCCGTGCTTGCCCAGCGCGATGGCCGTCGACTGCATCAGGCTGTGCACGCCGGCCTTGGTCGGGGTGTAGTGGGTCTGCATGCCGCCGCCGACCAGGGCGCTGATCGAGCTTACGGCGATGATCGCGCCGCCGTGCCCCTGCTTCACCATCTGGTTGGCCGCCGCCTGCACCATGTAGTAGGCGCCGAAGAGGTTCACCTTCATCGTCCGCTCCATGACCTCAGGCGGCATGTCGAGGAAGGCGTGGAACGGGCAGATGCCCGCGTTGTTGACGAACACGTCGACCTTGCCGAACGCATCCACGGCGGCTTCAACGAAGGCCCCGGCGGTCTCGACCTGAGCGACATCGCCCTTCACCGCGATGGCCCGCCGGCCAAGCGCCTCGATTTCGCGCACAGCGTCGGCCGCGCCGGCTTCGTCGGAGTGGTAGTTGATGGCGACGTCCGCGCCATGCCGCGCGCAGCCGATCGCGGCGGCCTTGCCGATCCCCTGCGAGGCGCCGGTCACCAGCACCACCTTGTCCTTCAGAAGCATCGTTCTTCCACTCCGTTACAGTCCGCCTAGCTCTTGCCGACGGTTATCTTGCCGTTCCAGCCCAGGTCGCGGCCGATGGCGTTGGCCGTGTCGCGAACGTCGTCGACCAGCGCCTTCATGCGGTCGTCGTCCATGTACTGAGCCGCGCCCGAGACGCTGATCGCGCCGACGATCTGGCCAGACGCCCCGCGGATGGGCGCGGCGACGCAGCGGATGCGGTCTTCGTTTTCTTCGAGGTCGAAGGCGTAGCCGGACTTTTGATACTGGTGCATACGCTC